>DASXTD010000800.1:0-3968 GCA_036505655.1 Chloroflexota bacterium | reverse complement strand
GTAGCGATCGGCCAGCGCGATGGCATCGTTCACGTCGCCTGGCTCAGCAATCACAAATTTGAAGTATGCGTGGGGGCAACTCGCGAACCAGGACAAAGCCGACGGCACCTCGCGTTCGGTCTGAGAGTTACCAGAGCTGTTTAGCTTGGGCGAGACGTTCCATTGATCGATCAGGTCGGTGAGGGGGCTCACCGGTGTCATGGTCCCGTTCGTTTCCACTTCGATGCGACGCTGAGCATCCTTCAACGTACGCACGAGTGACCCCAGCTCGCGGGCTTGCAGTAGGGGCTCACCCCCAGTGATGACCACGTTGGGTAGGTACGTGTCCAGAACACGTTGGGCGAGCGGCTCCGCCTCTTCGCCGATGGTCTCATGCACGGGATCATATTGCGACCAATCCCAGGTGTATCTGGTGTCGCACCACGTGCAGCGGAGGTTGCAGGCGGTGAGGCGGACGAACACGCTGGGGACGCCGGCCGTGGCACCTTCGCCCTGGATCGAGACGAAAACCTCCGGCTGCCCATCCGGCAGGCGGCTGAGCCGCAACATTCTTTAAGCCTCTCCCTCTGGGCCTAGTATGGTGACGAGAGCACCACGGTTCTATCACTACCTCCAGGTGCGATCTGGTGGCTATTCCTCGATGGGAACCTGGCGTGCCGGGCTGCGGCCGGGCGGCCGGTCCGTTTCGTCGATTAGCGCGTCCAGCATGCTGCGCACGGCCAGCAATCGCTCTTTCCGGGCGGCCAGAGCATGCTGGCGGAACTCGTCCGGCGGATGGGACAACACGCGCATCAGTGCTCGGCCGGGCAGCAAATCCAGCAGCCAATCGAGTGTCTCTGGATCTGGTCGAGGGATCCGGAAGACGAAGTCGTTGCTCTGTCCACGCGCGGAACGTCGGGGTTCATCCTGATCAGCCATGGCCACCTCCTGTTTCTGGCGAACTATTTCTTAGCGAAACGCACGATGAGGGTGTCGTCTTCAAATCGAGCTCCTAATGTTTCCAGGCCAGCCAGGACGCGGGGCAGGATGACGTTGCGTTTGTGCGCGCCCACGTGCACTACGAGCTCGTCGCCCGAGGTCAGGAGCCGCACGTCGCCCTTGGAGGTGAGCGGCAGAGGAAGCTTGAGCCAGTACTCGCCATCGTGAGGTTCGACGATCTGCGTCGCTCCTCGATGGTAAACGGTAGTGGGATCGGCGTCTCCGTAGATGGCCCGAGCCAGCTCTTCCAAAGACTCCAGGCCGGTCACCTCCTTCTCCATTAAAGGGACATCGAGGATAGGAAGCGGGGAGAAGCTATCCTCGATGTCCCGGCGATAGCGAGCCTGGCTGGCTTTCCAGTCCCCGAAATAGCCATTTTCGACCTCAGGGGGAAGGAGTCGGTTGCATACGATCAGATCGGCCGGATAACCAAACAGATTCAGATAGGTATAGGTGCGCTGCGATTCCTTGATCACCATCTTCTCAGCATTGAGTACCAGCCGCACGGTGGTCCGCTCTGGGTCTACCAGCATCGCGTGCATTTCATCCAGCTGCTGGAACAAATCTTGCACGGAATCGTAAACGTCATCGGTTGGGAGCGGCATCCCGATCCAGGTCCGCATTACCGGCCTCAAGACCGAGGCGACCCGGCGATGCACCGGGAGAAGCTTCTCCACCCACCAGCGCGCGATCTCTGGGAACGACAGCAAGCGCAGGGTTTCGCCGGTGGGGGCGCAGTCCACGATGATGACGTCGAATAGGCCGCTGCGAGCGTGAGTGTCGATCCAGAGGAGGTTGGCCAGCTCATCCATGCCGGGCAGGACGGCCAGCTCCTCCGCCACGAGCTGGTCCACGCCGCGCCACGCGAACAGCGCGTTGATCCACTTCTGGATGGTATTCCAGTAGCGGTCGAGGTTGTAGGTGATGTCCGATTCCTGCGCCCACAGGTTGGGGGCGATTTCGATGGGCTCCGGCCCTAGCTTGAGGTCGAAGCTGTCCGCCAGCGAGTGGGCCAGGTCGGTGGAGAGCACCACAGTTCGATAGCCTAGTTGGGCGCAGCGAACCGCCGTCGCCGCTGAAACGGTGGTCTTTCCGACTCCGCCCTTCCCTGTGTACATGATGATTCGCATGGACTCGCTCGCGTTGCCTCCGGTCTGTGGCGGGGCGCTATTTTCGATCTTTGAGACTAGCCTTTGGTAATGGTAGCGGGCTGAGGGCGAGACGGGGAGTCTGAGGGCGTCGATAGGAGACTGAACTGACGACGCTGAATTCCGGAACCTAGCCGAATATGTGGCTCTATTTGCCTTTCCTTGACAAGACAATTTCGCTATCATAGGCGCGCTGGTTTTGCTCGGGCCCGGCTCTGCTGACTCGCGCCCAGCGAATCGACGAACCATCGACTGGAGGAGTCAGTGAGCTACGAGGACAAGACCCTAACCTGTCGAGATTGTGGGCAGAATTTTACGTGGACTTCGGGGGAGCAAGAGTTCTACGCCTCCCGCGGCTTGGCCAATGAGCCTGGACGCTGCCCCGATTGCCGTGCTGCCCGCCGCTCTCAGCAGGCCTCGGGCGGGTACAACCAGGGCGGGGGGGGCTTCTACGGCGGATATCGCGAGATGTTCGTCACGACCTGCAGCAACTGTGGCAAAGAAGCCCGCGTACCCTTCCAGCCCCGCAGCGACCGGCCCGTGTATTGCTCTGACTGCTACGCCCAAGTGCGAGGCCAGCAGCGGACGAACTTCCGCTAACTAAAAAAGGAACCCCTCTCCTTGCGAGGGGAAGCGTGGATCAGACGCTGGGGGCTTCGGCCCCGGGCCCTTTAGACGGGTTACGTCGGCATTTAGGTGCCCCGACGGGGTGAGGGCTCGTGCATTGCCCACCCCAACTTGAACACCGCACCGTTCGGCGGGCGAGCCCGCTTGCGCCGCTCCCCCCAACTTGGACGCCACACCGCAGAGCAGGGGAGCGGGCTAGCTACGTGTGTCACTTCCCCCGGCCCCCTTGGTCATGGCATGCTAGAAGTGGACCAGGGGTGGAGCGCTGCGTCCGACTCTAGCTTCCGTTTGTCTGAGCCTCTCCCGATAGAGTGCGACAGAGCGTCCACCCGAACTGTGTCTCGGAGCCAGGACTCGCCTGAGCCATGCCGTAACATCTCAACAGTACAAACGTTCAAAGCGTAGGACAAAGCCGGGTGTCAGACGCCCCTCAAACTGAAGACGAGGAGTTGACGCTCGTTACGGCAGCGATAGCTGGCGATCGGGCGGCCTTCACTCGGCTATATGACCTGCACTATGACCGGATTTACCGGCATGTGCTGTATCGGGTGCGAAGTGTTCAGGATGCGGAAGATCTTAGTCAGCAAGTGTTCCTCCAGGCCTGGCGGGCGATGGAACGGTACCGCCCCACGGGCGCGCCGTTCGTAGCGTGGCTGTTTACGATCGCTCACAACCTGACCATGAGCTTCTATCGGCACAATAAACTGGACCGTCGCCAGGAAGGCGACAACGAATTGGAGTTGGAAGGTGTGGTGGCCGAGGGTGATCCGGAGGAGCAGGCAGAAGCCCGCGTGGATCAAGACCGGGTGCGGGCAGCGATTGTCAAGCTGCGCCCCGAGCAGCAGTTGGTGGTCAGCCTGCGCTTTCTCGAGAATCTCTCCCACCACGACATCGCGGAGACGCTGGGCAAGTCAGAGGGGGCGGTTCGCGTGATTCAGCACCGGGCCCTTCAAGAGTTGCGGCGCATCATGGAACGAGAAGGCGCAAATGGCTGAGCAGCGCATCGAAGACGTACTGGACACGTGCATCGACGATGTCCAGAATGGGCGCGCCAGCTTGGAGGCCTGCCTGGAGCGCCATCCGACGCTGCGTCAGGAGCTGGAACCGCTCCTCCGCCTCGCCGTGCAGATCTCGCCAATTCAGCTGGTAGCTGATCCGGCGCGCAAGCTGGCAGCGCGAGCCCGCTTTGTCGAAGCCCTATATGAGACGGCTCCT
>DASXTD010000799.1:0-6079 GCA_036505655.1 Chloroflexota bacterium | reverse complement strand
TGCCCAGCACCTACATGGACCTGACCGCGTTCGATAAGTACGTGCTCGGCCGGCCCAAGATCGATAACGTCCGCGTCGAGTTCATCCCCGATGGCGGCACGATGTTGGCTCGCTTCCTGGCCGGCGCGGCCGACCTGGCTACCGGTACGGGCCCCAACGTGACCCAGGCCCAGCAGCTCAAGACCCAGAACTGGGACGGTCAGATCGCCATCAATCTGGGCTCCACCCACGTACACCTGTTTGCCCAGTACATCGATCCCTTTAATCCCGTCCTCACCGACAAGCGCTTCCACAAGGCGCTCATGTACGCGCTCAACCGCCAGGAGCTCGTGGATAGCATCGAGTTTGGTTACGGCGGCGTAGAGGACATTCCCTGGCCTAAGAGCGATCCGCACTACAACGACCTGGCCGCCAGCGTCGAGAAGTATCCTTACGACCCCCAGCGCGCCGCGGCCATGTTCCAGGCGGTCGGCTACGCCAAGGGCTCCGACGGCTTCCTCCAAAGCACCAGCACGGGTAAGAAGCTCGAACAAGTCGAGTTCCGTACCACTGCGGAGCAGCCGTTCCAGGTCGCCATGCTCGCCGCAATGTCGAACTACTTCAAAGAGGCCGGCCTGGACATCCAGCAGGTCCCGATCCCTCAAGAGCGCACCGCCGACCGGGCGTATCGCGTCAGTGGCCCGGGCCTGGAGGAGCTGCAGTTCAGCATTGGCCCCCAGTCGACCATCGGCTGGATGCACACCTCCAAGATCCCCACCCCCGAAAACGGCTATACCAGCGGCAACTACCCACGTTATTCCAACCGCGAATGGGATGGGATGATCGACAAGTTCGCCATCACCATTCCGGAAAACGAACGCTACGCGGTCCTCAAGGGCATCTTCAGCTGGGTCCAGGACAACTTGATGGACATGGCCATCATCTACGGCGTCGGCGTGCAGCTCGCCTCCAAGCGCATGGTGGTCCCCGAACTCAACCCGATCTGGACCGCCGAAACCTGGGACCTCAAATAGGAGTCACAGCGCAGCCTTTCCCAATGCGCAGCTCCAGAGGATGGAACCCTCGCCATGACTGCAATGAAGCGGAGCGATCTCGGGACCCAACGGCCGAGATGAGCACCTGGGTAAATCCGTCCAATGGTCGATAGACTCCGACAACGCGCGCGCCAGTTGAAGCGTGATACGCTCGCTTTGTACCTAGCATGTCGCGATCCTCGGACGCCGTGGTATGCCAAGGCTTTGGCCGGTGGGATCGTGGCGTACGCCTTTAGCCCCATAGACCTGATCCCCGACTTCGTGCCGGTATTCGGCTATCTCGACGATCTGATCATTGTGCCGATCGGCCTGGTGTTGGCCACCAAGCTGGTCCCCGACTCTGTGATGACCGAGTGTCGGGAACGGGCGGCGCTCATGACGGAGCGCCCCACGAGCCGTACTGCGGCGGTGGTCATAATGGGAATCTGGCTGGGATCAGCCGCCCTAATGATCTACCTTGTAGCTCAGGCATTGGACTTCATTTAGTCCCGACCGAGGTGGCGATGGCTTCGTTCTCGCTGCCTTCCGTGTCCTCTTGCTAGTGGCGCGCTGAGGCTGGAGGACGGTTTGTAGTCAGGTCCCCTACCGAACGGGCTCCCAAATGCGCTTCATGTCGATCCTTCGGCACTCGGAAGTCGAGGGCCAACCGTCCTGCTTTGGAATCGAAGTGCCCACCTATCGCATCACCCTGGAATCTGGTTCCAAGCAGCCGCGAATCGGTCCCGTTGGTGTCTGGAAACCGACCCCATCCCCACATCCCGTAAAGCGCCTGACCCGAGAGTGCGTAAACATTAACTGTCTGGCCCAATCGTCCCAGCCTGTCAAAAAGCTCTGCCAGTTCGCCTTCGGACAGCCCCGTAATGTTTGCCAGGCTATTCACTCTATAGGGCGCATCTATCGCGGCGTCAATGCTCATCCAGCCATAGATTCCATCGTCGTTCTCTGACCTCTGCACCTGGTCCACGTCCTTATTGGTTAGCATTGCCGGAAATGCCTTAGCCACATGCTGAAGACTTTCAACGTGAGATAGTGCCCGAGGGATCACAAACGGAATTTTGGGCGGGTACCCTTTCAACCAATCCCTGATCCTCCCTTCGGTGTAGGGGCAGTCCGGAATTCGCCTGTCCCTCGCACCGAGCATTCCGTGGAAATGAACGCCGTAAAACGCGTCAAAATAATCCCATAGGCTTTGAGGATTGGTCCGAGTCCACTTCAGCTTTTCCACAGCCCTGGATAGCGTGATTTCAGGTACGACTACGGTAGGGGCTTGGTGAGGGCGGCTGGCCGGCGAGGAAGCCGAAGAGGCGCCCGCTATCCAGGATTCAATTTCGATAACCAGCTTCTGCGCCGCAGCGCTCCGAGAACGATCGGGGCCGTTGATGAATCCTGAGAAATAGTCTCGCGCCGCCTCCGCGGGACCGGACACATGATCCTTCGCCACGGCTTCTGCTCCCCGAGGGTTCCCGCCGGAATCTGGGGAAGTATAGCCCTAGGGAGTTGCGCTGATCTCGACGATCTCCACCTTCGAGAGGTCGCCCGTGCCCAGGCCGAGCTCTTCCGCATGCTGGTGCTGACGGCGAACGATCCGCTCGTTCTCGGCCGTGAACGTCGAGTCGTACTGCTTCATCAGCTCCATGGCCATCGCGTCCGCGGCCACCATGTCGCCGCTGAGAAGCAGCCGGTTCACACCCTCCACGATCCGGGTGTTCTCATCGCGGCCCGGACCAGTCACTGCCTGAATCGACCGGATGTCGGTAATGGTCAGCTCGGGCCGCACGGCCGAAGCGAACTCGACCAGCTTGCGATCGTAGTAGTCGCGGTTGGTCTGCAACTGGGAATGCGCCAGCCAGCGATGCGGCCCCGCCACTGAGCCGAAATGGTTCTTCAGCGCGCTGGTAATCTGCCCAGCGAAATGCCGCTTGAGCACCGGCAGGTTGATGACGACCGGCGCCGCCTGAATCTCGCGCGCCAGCCGGATACGTGGGCCCCGCTCGGGCGTGTACTCCCGTAGCCGCTGGAGCATCCCGCCCCCCTCCTCTGGAATCGGTGGCACCTCCATGTCCCCGTGCCAGCCCTCGTATTCCACCAGCACGAAGTCGTCGCACGTGGGCGCGTGCGACAGGATGATGTCCATCCCGGGCAGATCTTCGGGCCGATAGTACAGGTCGAGCTCACGCTTGTGATCCTCGTGGACCAGCACCCGATCGGCACCTGCGTCCATGCACTGACGAGCTACCGCCCGAATCGTCTCCGGTGCGGTGATCGACGGAAACGGGTCCCGCTGGTTCGTGTTGGGCTTCAGCAGCACCTCGCGGTTGGTCCCAATGATCTGGCCCAGCCCACCGATCGCCTTCAGGCCGGCCGCAACCATAGCGTCGATGTCGCTTCCGCTCACCACCACCAGGAGCGGCTTCCCGCTGTGTCCAAGAATCCAGTTGTCCCGCCCTCGCCGGGGCAGCGCGACCTCGGTCTCGCGATCAGGTGCGATGCTTGCCATCCAACTCCTCCTCCAGCTCAGACTCTTGCTGCTGCGATCTCGTGCGCTTGTAGCGCGGGCAGTACCTCGGTGCCAAAGCGCCGAATCTGCTCCATGAATAAATCGTGCGGCAGAGCGCCTCGATTCAAATTGACCAACAGAATGTTCGCGCCCGCGTGCTCCGCCTGCGCGATCAGCCGCTCCCGCACCTCAGCCGCCGGCCCCCACGCCATTTCCTCGGCTTGCCGCTCCAGGCTTTCCGCCGTCAGACCGCGGAATCGCTCTCGCTCACCCGACACCGCGGCCAGGTTCTCCGGTCGCAGGTAATCGTGTGAGGCCGATGCCACGTAGCCCGCCTGCTGCTGCGCGCTCGTCTCGCTCACATTGCCATGGCTGAACAGTGTCTGGTTGAAGTACAGGAACGACGGCCCGGTCTCCTTCAACGCCTGTGCCTTGGTATCCGCGACGTAAGCGTTCTCACCGATGATCAGGTGGTCGGGCGTGAGCCGATGCCCGTGTTGTTCTAGGCAGCGCGCGTAGTAGCTGATCACGTCCTCCCGCACGCCGCGGTTGTTGCCCAGGCCGGGTGTGATCGGGATGTCATGCTCGCCTGCCCATTCGATCGTTTCCTTGCTGCTGGTCACCGGCACCCACACCGGCGGATGGGGCTGCTGCACCGGCCGCGGCCAGATCGCCACGTCCTTATACGACCAGAACTGACCCTCGTAGGAGAACACCTCTTCGGTCCAGGCCTTGCGGATAATCTCCCAGGCCTCCTCGAACCGCGCCCGTGATTCCCGCTGCGGCACGCCATAAACGTTGTACTCGCGTGGAATGCCGCGCACGAAGCCCGAGATGAGCCGTCCGCCCGACAGGCAATCCAGCATCGCCAGCTCCTCCGCCAACCGGAGCGGCTGGTGGATCGGCAGACAATTCCCGTAGATTGCCAACTTCAGGTTCTTCGTCCGCTGTGCCGCCGCGGCCGCCAGTAAGTTCGGCGAGTTCATAAGCCCGTACGGGGAAGTGTGATGCTCGTTGAACGCCACACCGTCAAACCCGAGCCGGTCGAGCATCTCCCAGGCCTCCAGGTGCTCCGCGTACGTGCTCACCGCCACCTCCGCGTCGAAATGCTCTTTCGTCAGCGGATACGGCAGCTCCCGACCTTCTTTGAGGTGATCCAGGTGCTCCGAGTACGGCAGCAGATCAAACACAAAGACTTTCATTGCTAAATTTCCAGCGCCGGCGCTACGAAGATCTCCTCTAGCCCGAGCACGCGCGGCGTGAGGCCCTGCTCGTGCGAGAACTGAGCGATGTTTTCGAGAATCTTTCGATTGGACATAACCCCGTACGCGAACGGGTCCATCGAGAGCACTTTGCGATGCTCGCTCGGGATCGCTCCCAGGTCGAAATACACCTCGCCCAGCGCCCGCGCCCGCTCGTTCACCATGTCCTTCGCCTTTGCAAACGCGTTGAAGATGTTGAGCGCCACCCAGGGGTGCTTCTCATACACCTCCCGCTTGACCACCATGCCGTGATTGATGGGATAGAAGCCCGTCTTCTGGTAATAGGCGATTCCCTCTGCTCGCTGGTCGGGAAACAACCGCCGTACGTTTGGATCGCGGATCAGATCGGCTGTGCTGCGATCCACCAGGTTGCCGCCGGGAATGTAGAGCAGGGCCGCGTCCAGCTCGCCGGACTGCATCATCGTGCCGATATTCTTCTCCGGTGGGATGTACTGCAGACGAACGTCACTCGGCGGCTCAAAGCCCGTCGCGCCGCCGTGGCTCATCTCCGGATTGCGCTCCATGTACCAGTCCATGTCTTGCGCCGTGACCCCGTACACGTGGTGCAGCGCCGCTCGCGTCCACAGTGCTGCCGTCATCTGGTACTCGGGCACGCCCACCTTCTTGCCCTTCAGGTCGCCAGGCTGCTCGATGCCTCGATCCGTCCGCACCAGGATGCCCGTATGAAAGAAGCGCCGCGACGTGAAGATGGGTAGGCCCGACCAGCGCGTATCGCCATGCGCCGTCGCCATGAGCAGCGACGACATCGACATCTCGGACACGTCGAACTCGGCGTGGTGGAGCTGCCGCCAGAACATCTCTGACGGATGGGCCACTGTCACCGTCCAATCCACGCCGTCGGGCACCACCGTGCCATCGATGATCGGCCGAGTGCGGTCGTTATCCGAACAGATCAGGCTGAGCTGGATATTTGCCATGTGATCCCCACCTCCGAGGTCTCCCCGCCCCGCACTCTTCCTCCAAACCCGTAGGGGTGGGACCTGTGCCCGCCCGCGTCCATACTTCCTTGCTATAAAGGGCGGATTTCGAGGGACGAGGTGAGGCCAATAGTAACCCTTCTAACCGAATCCGAAGTGATTGACCTCATCGACCTCCAGACCGCCATGACCTGCCTGGAGGGAGCCTATCAGGCCCAGGCCGAGGGACTGATCACCGCTCACCCGCCCGCCATGATGCGAAGCGACGGCGGGCTTCTCATCTTGCGCTCCGGCGGCCTCCCCGAGCGCCACCGGTACGGCACCCGCATCGCCACCGGACCCAGCGCC
>DASXTD010000798.1:0-6486 GCA_036505655.1 Chloroflexota bacterium | reverse complement strand
GGAGCGGCCTCGGGTGTCATCGTCCGAGCTCGCTGCGAGAGTCGGCCGTTACGAGGGAGACGTGCTGGAACCAGCCACTCGAACAACACGAATCGGAGCCTCGCGGCTCATTCTGGCTGGATTCGGACTGGCGCTGGTGGGCCAGCTGTTCCTGGGCCGTCACTCGGCCATTGAGGGGATGGTTCTCTACGTAGTAGCTCTGACTCTGGTCTGGCGCGGCCTGCGGGCTACTGATTCCGCGGATTCCGTGTCGGCGACCTCGAGCGAAACGGCCCCGGTGCCTTTCGACTGGGCTCCAGCACCAGGGCGACGCTGGTCCCGCCAGGCCCGGCTAGCCCTGGCATTCCTGGTGCCACTGGAATTCCTGGGCTTTGGTGGCAACCGCATCACCGCGGGCGGAATGCTCACCTTGCTGCTGGCCGTCGGCGCCTATCTCTATGTCTTCTGGTCACGACCTACGCGCGTTCATCTGCCTGCTGCTCCCCGGTGGCTAGGGCCGGAGGGTATCCAGGTCCGGCTATCCACTACTACCTTGCTATTGCTGGCCATCTTTGCGCTCGCTTTCGCTTTCCGTTTTTATCGCCTCAGTGATGTTCCGTCGGACATGAACAGCGACCATGCCGAGAAGTACATCGATATCCAGGACATCCAGGGAGGAGCTCGGCCTATCTTCTTTCCGCGCAATACGGGGCGCGAAGGCACCGAGTTCTACCTGGCGTCCTTGCTCACGGGACTGACGGGCTACAGCTATCTGACGTTGAAGCTCGTGATGGCCACGGCCAGCCTGGCCGAGCTGCCCTTCATCTATCTGCTCGGGCGAGAGATCGGCGGCCAGCGGGTTGGGCTCGCGGCGGCCTTCCTGGTCGCTATTTCCAAATGGGATGTGTCAGTGGGCAGGCACGCCCTCCGGGCAAGCTTCGCGGCTCTGTTTTCGGCCATCGCCCTGTATCTGCTGTATCGTGCCCTGCGGCGCCGCGACCAGAACACGCTGCTGGTTTTGGGGCTGGTCCTGGGTCTTGGCCTGTACGGGTATACGTCGTTTCGCATCGTGCTGGTCTTCGTGCCCATCGTGGTCGCCACTTTCGCGTTTCTCGATCCCGAGCTGCGCGACCATCGACCCATCATCGCCCGGCAGACCCTGGTCGCCTACGGCTTGATGGCTCTGATCGCGCTCCCCCTGGTGCGCTATGCCTTCGACTTTCCACAGGAATTCCTGTTTCGCTCCGCCACTCGGGTGACGGCGGCCGAACAAGGTCTATCTAGAGAGCCGATCACGATTTTCGCTGGGAATGTATGGAACGCGGCGCTCATGTTCAACTGGCAGGGCGAACACAACTGGGTGAAGCAGGTACCAGATGAGCCGGCCCTCGATTGGGTGAGCGGCGCGCTGTTCGCGGTCGGGGTCGCTGCGGCGGTAAGCCGCGGTTCGCGTCGACGCGACGTCACGTGCATTGCCTTGTTAGCGGGCCTGTTCGTCTTGACGCTGCCCTCGACGTTGGCCCTCGCATTTCCTATCGAGAACCCGTCTCTAGGCCGAGCCGACTCCGTCATTCCCGTCGTGATGGTGCTGGCCGCGATCGGCCTAGATCGTGCAATGCTCGCGGTAGGAGGGGCATTTCAAGCGGATCAGCGGGGGAGAACCGCCGCAGTTGCGGCTGGCGTGCTGGCAATCGCCGCCCTACATGCGAACTACCAGAGCTACTTCAACGACTACGCTCCTCAATACACACAGAATACGCAGAATGAGCGGGAAGTCGCGGCCGTGATCCGTGGCTATGCCGAGCTAAAGGGAAGCGATCAGTCGGCGCACCTGGCGGTCTGGCCCTACTGGGTGGACCATCGGATTGTGGCGCTCGAGTTGGGTGATTTCGCGTGGAAAGACCACGCGGTGGTGGATCCCATCGAAAACGCGTCCGCGCAGGTCAGTCAGCCGGGGCCCAAGCTCTTTATCCTCAAGAAAGAAGACGAGCATTCCTTGGCTGTCTTGCGGTCGCTCTTCCCCCAGGGCATCGTGCAAGAGCATCTATCGGCTAAGGCGGGAAAAGACTTCCGCTCGTTCTTTGTCCCAGGGTGACCCGAGGCTATCGCTCTATCTTGTGGCAGAGAACGAACTGATAGGCACCGACCTGCGGGAAGGGCTCCTCGTAGTAGCGGCGGAGCCACCAGGCGAAGGGGGCCATCAGCCACGGGTGGAGGACCCAGCGGCCGGTCAGTGTATGGGACAGGAGGGTCGGGACTCCCAGGTAGTGGCTCAGGTCCAACGCCCGATGGGCCGCGGCGGAAAAATAGTAGCGGTGCTCCACGATCTGCAGGCCGGCTGTTTCCAATTTGGTTCGCCACGTCTCCAGCGGGTAGACATGATAGTGATAAGAGATCCGATTGAAGAAGGCGCCATAGACCCGAGCCAGGCCGGGCAGGTGAAGAAAGCGGAACAACGAGCTGCCCAGCAAGAAATCCGGAAAATGCTCACTGGGGAGAGTCGCGGCGAAGAGTCCTCCGGGAGCGAGCACGCGGCTCACCTCCCCCAGAGCGGCCTCTAGGTCCGGAATGTGCTCCATAACGCAGTTCGCCAGGACAGTACCGAAGGCGCCATCCCGAAATGGGAGAGCCGTCCCGCTAGCCACGGATGTAAGGCGGTAGACGCCCGGGCGCGACCTTGCTACGAGCAGGTCTCGGAAACGCAGATCCACCCCGGCATCAATCAGCTCTCTATATGTCACGGATGCGAAATGGCCATCGCCTGCCCCGATATCCAGCACCGGATGCCGGAGCGACACTTTGCTCATCAGTTTGGCCTCCACCGCCCGCAGCACCGCCCGGTGGGGAGGCATCTCATCGATGTGCTTATCAAATAAGTCTGGCTTGCGCCCATCAACCCCGGGCGCGCTGCGACTCGCCATTAAGATGACGCCGCAGAAGCCCCGTGCGGGGAGCGGCGATCCATCTGCCGTTGGAACAATGCTTCATAAGCTGCCACCGTTTCGCGCACGTCAAAGAGGGCTTCTATCTCCACTCGGGGGCGCACATAGCGATCCTGATGGTCCAGGACCTCTATGATGCCATCCGCGAGGCCCGCCGCATCAGCCACCGGCACAATGGCGCCCATGCCCGTCATCCGGACGGGCTGTCGGACCCCTGGAAGATCACTCGCCACCGATGGGGTTCCGCACAGCATGGCTTCCACCTGCACCAGTCCAAACGACTCCGTTGAGTTCAAGCTGGGAACCACGAGCACGTCGCACGCCCCGAAGAAAGGCCCCATCTCGGCTGGACTCAGCGTTCCCAGAAATTCCCAATGCTCCCCAAGGGCTGCGATAAGCGGCTGGAGCCGGCGCCAATAGGCGGCTTCGCCCAGTACATCGTGATAGGGCCCGGCGAATAACACCTTCAAGCGCGGGAACCGCTGCAGGAGGGCGGGCATCGCAGCCACGAGGTATTCGACGCCCTTCTCAGCCGCCAGGCGCGCGGCGAACCCCACGACCGGCCCGTCGTCGATAGCGTGGGCCCGCCGGAAGGCCGCGGTCTCTTCCGTCGACGGCGTTACCATGACGACCGGCGGGGGAATGATCACCACCTTGTCACGGAAACGCGACAGATACGGAGAGTAATCGGCGTAATCCCGGGTGTAGGAAACGATGGCGTCGGCAAGTCTTCCCGCTATGAGATTCGTCGCCGTGACCATTGGACCGGCCAGTCGATTGAGGATTCCTGGTGGAAGCTGGACGTCGCAATGGTAGGTGAGGACGGTGGGTTTTCCGAGCCCCCGGGCACGAAAAGCCAAGCCCGCGGCGTCAAACTGTGGCAAGTGGATGCTGAATACGTCATGGTCTTGCCCCAGGCGGGCCGCGGTTAGCCCCAAGGTGGGCATGAGTACCCCCTTGCTGACTCGTGCCACCACGGGAACCCGCACGACCGACACTCCACCCATCTGTTCTTCAGGGGGGAGGCTGGCATCATATCGAGAGGTCAGAACGGTGACCCGATGCCCCCTTTCGGCGAGGCCGCGGGCGAGTCTCTCCACATAGATGGTCAGGCCGCTCACATACGGCCGGTAATAGGTGAGGGCGATGAGCACTTTCATAGCAGCGGCGGCTAAGCTGGACGCCGACTCGCCGCCATCACTCGGCGAAGAGGTCCTGATGGGTCTTCACCCATTCCGCCAGGCGACCTATCCCCTCTTCGACTTCGACCTCCGGTCGCCAGCCAAAGTCCCGTTGGGCCTTTCGAACATCGGAGACAAACACTTTTTGGTCCCCTTGTCGCCAGTCGCGAAAGGCTGCGGGCTCAACTTCTTGGCCGAGCAACCGGTAGAGCAAGGGGCCAAACTCCGACCAGATCGCTAATGCATTTTCCGGACCGCCCCCGATATTGTAGATTTCGCCCTTGGTGCGATCGATCGCCTCGACCGCCATTAGCAGAGCACGAACGAGATCACCCACGTACAAGACATCGCGCACCTGTTTGCCATCACCGTAAATCGTAATCGGCCGGCCCATGGACGCAGCGATCACGAACCATGCCACCCAGCCCTGATCTTCCACCCCCATCTGGCGGGGCCCGTAGATGCAGGATTGGCGAAAGACCACGGTGCGCAGTCCATAGATTCGGCTGTAGTCGCGGACGTACTGGTCTGCCGCGCCTTTGGAGCAGCCGTAAGGCGAGTGAAAGTCGAGGGGCTCCTTTTCTGAGACACCCTCGGGAATGTCGCGGAACTCGTATCGGCCGTTGCGCTCGGTGACCGTAAGGTGGGGAAGCGCGCCGTAAACCTTGTTGGTCGAGGTGTAGACGAACACCGGATCGTCGCCAGCCTCCCGAGCGGCCTCCAGCGCGTTGAAGGTCCCCAGCAGGTTGGCCTCTAAATCACCCCGGGGGTCGACTACCGACGTTGTGACCGCGGTCTGAGCGGCGCAATGATAGATGACCTGCTGGCCCCGAGCCACATCGAGGAGCGCCTCCGAATCGCGGCAGTCCCCGTGCACCATCGTGACGTTCGCCCCATAGTGCTGGTTGATCCAGGCCAAGTTCGCCTCGCTTCCCCGGCGCGAGAGGTTGTCAAAAATGGTGACCGAATCCCCCCGGGAGGCCAGAGCATCCACCAGATTGCACCCGATGAACCCAGCGCCGCCCGTAACCAGGATCCGCCTCGCCTTCAATAGATACCTCCCACGAAAAGCCGAGCCTGGTGATTCTGACTGCGGCGGCCCAAGAGTCTGGAACCAATACGAGGCTCTAGATGCTGAGCTTCGTTCAGTATGACACCTGAGACCGGCGGTCGCCGAGCCCTTCTTCCTTGACTGGCCTCTTAGAGTGGTTACCGTATCGGGCGCCGCCCATAAAATAGAAGCAGCCACGCCGAGCCGGGCAAATAGCTGGGCGCTCCTCAGCAGGAGCGGCGAATCTGAGACGCAAATCAGGGCGCTGGGATAAGGGCATTGGTCTCTCCTTCACTATTCGATTGGGCGCCCACGCCAACCCAAAGACCCTCTCGCTTCGGGACGGCCCGCGCATTCGTCTGGTCGCCTCAGGGCGCCATTGCCCTGATCTTGCTGGTAGCCGCGGTGCTGAGGTTCGTGGGTATCGACTGGGACGCGGGTCAGCATCTTCATCCCGACGAACGATTCATCACGATCGTGGAGAGTCAGGTCCGTCTGCCCAACGGCCTAGCTGAGTACTTCGACACCGCTCATTCGCCGCTCAATCCATACAACCACGACTTTGGCAGCTTCATCTACGGAACGCTGCCGCTCTTCCTAGTGCGGGCATTGGGCGAGGGGCTCCAACAAGTCGGGCGGAGTATCGATCCGACTACGGCACCGCCATTCCTGACCGATCTGCTCGGGCATTTGAAGAACGCGGCCGATTACGGTGAGGTCAACCGCATTGGCCGCATCCTATCTGGGGTCGAAGACCTGGTCACCATCTGGCTCGTGTTCCTGATGGGCCGCCGCCTCTACGGCGAGCCGATAGGGCTTCTCGCGGCACTATTCAGCGGCTTGGCGGTCCTGCAAATTCAAGCGGCTCATTTCTTCACCGCCGAATCGTCCGAGGTTCTCCTGACCACACTGGCTCTGTATTTGGCAGTGCGGCTGGCGCAGACGAACGAGCTGCGCAGCTGGGCGTTCCTGGGGATCGCGGTGGGGCTGGCAATCGCCACCAAGCTCACGGCCGGCCTCATTCTACTCGTGGTTTTAGGGGCGGCTTGGATGGTGTGGCGCAGGCGCTCACCGACCGCTGCCAGCGCGTTTTCCCTCGAGAATCTCATCACAGGGCTGGTCGTAGGCGGCGTCTCGGCGGCCATCGTTTTCCGGATCGCTCAGCCTTACGCGTTCAGCGGACCAGGATTTTTCGATCTCGCTCCCAACCCCAAGTACTTGGCCGATCTGCAGAGCTGGCAGCGTATCGCCTCCGGTCAGGCCGATTATCCGCCCAGCGACCAGTGGACTGGCACCACTCCCTACGTCTGGCAGCTGATTAACATGGCTCTGT
>DASXTD010000797.1:0-3877 GCA_036505655.1 Chloroflexota bacterium | reverse complement strand
GACCACAGGCCGGAGTCCTCGAAGACAGCATCCGGATTGATCATGTTCACTCGCACCCCGAACTCGCCGCCTTCGATGGCCAACACGCGCGCTAATTGAGCTTCGGCCGCCTTGGCCACGCTGTAAGCGCCGAAATCCTTGCCCGGGGCCGGCACGTTCTTGGTGGCCACGAACACCATGGCGCCGCCGGTCCCTTGATCCTTGAAGATTCTCATGGCTTCGCGAGCCACCAGGAAATGCCCGGTCGCATTCACAGCCAGACTGCGCTGCCAATCATCCAATTCGAGGGAGTCCAGCGGGGCGACAATCGCGACACCCGCGTTCGAGATCAGGATGTCGAGGCCTCCGTAGGTCAGCCGCAGCTTCTCGAAGGCCGCCGCCACCGACGCCTCATCGGTCACATCTAAAGACACCGCGGCGGCTCGGCCGGTGCCTTCTTTCTGCTCGATCTCACCCGCCACGGTGGTTGCGCGCTCTTCGTCGATGTCGGTTAGCAGCACGTGGGCGCCCTCAGCGGCCAGGCGACGAGCGATGGCGGCCCCAATCCCCCGCGCGGCTCCGGTCACAAGGACGACCCGGCGGGCGAGCTCTTTCTCGGCTGGAGCCAGAGTGAGCTTGTAGAGCTCGAGCGGCCAGTACTCGGCGTCAAAAGCGTCCTTTTCGCTCAGCGACGCATAGTGGTCGAGGGCCTCGGCCCCACCAACGACCCGCACGGTGTGGTGATAGATATCCGCGGTGATCTGGCAGGCGCGGGCATCCTTGCCCACTGTCCACATGCCTATGCCGGGCATGAGGACCACCCGCGGGGCTGGATCCAGGAAGGGCTCGATAGTGCGATATTTTTCGTAGTAGGCCTGGTACCGGTTCGTGTAGCCTTCGAGCTCGCTTCGCATCGTGGCTGCGATCTGTTCCCGATCGGCTGTGTCCTTCACCTGCAAGAAGAGTGGATGGCGCTTCGTGTGGAGTAGGTGGTCGGGAGTAGCTGGCCCCACGTGGGTCAGCTCGCGAGCGCCGGGCGCAGCGAGGAAGTCCAGGATTTCGGACGAATCATCGAAGCGAAGAACCTTGCGTCCTTGGGCGCCCAAAGCGCCTCGCAAGATGGGTGCGACCTGGGCCGCGGTGGCTCGGCGCTCCGCCTCCGGCAACGGCTTCGGGCCGGGCGCCGAGACCGCACCGCGGTGGGCAGACTGATCGGCAATGAACTGCTCGGTCCGATTCACCAGATCGATGTGGTTTTCGTACGCTTCTTTGGCGGTCGCGCCCCAGGTAACCAAACCATGGTTCATGAGCACCACGCCGCGCACGCCGGGGTTCGCCAGAATAGCCTGGCCGACTTCCTTGGCCAGCAGGAAGCCGGGCCGGCGGTAGTCCACTACGGCGACGTCTTCGAGGACGCCGCGCACCGTCGCCGCGCCACGCCGATTGTTGGTGAGCGAGAGAATGGCATCCGCGTGGGAATGAGCGATCGCGACTCCATCGACGAAGCCATGGAGGAGGGTCTCGATGGAGGGACGAGGCGCCGACGGATCGACCATGCAGCGAGCCACGTAGGCGACCATCTCATCGTCGGTCATGTCCGCTTCAGCGAAGCAGGCGCGGATTTCATCGAGCCGAACGGCCGGGAAGTCCTGTGGTTTCGCTACCTTCATGTCCGAGCCGGTGCCCTTGACGTACATAAGCCGCTGGGGCTGCCCCAGGCTGTTCGTGCCATCGACCTTGATCGACGTGTTGCCGCCACCCCAGAGCACCAGGGAGTCGTCCTCGCCCATAATGCGAGACATGTAAACAAGCTGGTCGAGCGGCGTCTCGCCAGCCTGGCTATCATTCCAGCGGCTAATCATGACACTCCTCAGACGCAAGACTTGGCTCGGGAATTTTAGGTTCTATGGCTCACGATAGCTCGCCCGAAGCAGTCGCCATCCTGGGGCCGCATGTGGAGGCGGCCATCGGCCGCATGTCCGGACGGCGGTTCTCGACCAAGCGTGTCATCGAGCAGCTACGCGCTACACCTGAAGGAGCGGCCGCCTACACCGAAGCACTGGGTTTCTGCGCCGAAGGGCAAAGCGACCACATGGCGCACATGGTGCTGCATGGCCAGGTAGTGGCCGAGATCCTCCGCAGGTCCAGCCAAATCCGATTCGGTGGCTTCATCCACGGGGAACCCGACGAGGACGATGGCTACTGCGTCCCCTCGTGGTGGGTTAGAACGTAGGCCCACCCACCTCCCGTCTATTGACAGGGAGGGCGGCCCGGGGCGATTATCTACTGATTTAGTAGGAATTAGCTCTGGAGATCTCTTTGTCGCACGCCCAACCAATTGCCCTCATGGATTTGAAGCGATCGGCGGCCCCTGAGCCCGCCAACGTCCCCACCGATGGCCTTCTGCGCGACAGCTTCGGCCGCCGCCTCGAGGATCTTCGCGTGTCGGTCACCGATCGCTGCAACTTCCGCTGTCTCTACTGCATGCCCGAAGAAGGCCTTCCGTGGCTGCCCGGCCCCGAAGTGATGACATTCGATGAGATCGAGAGACTGGTGGGTCTGCTGGTTCGGCTCGGGATCAGGGAAGTGCGTTTGACCGGCGGCGAACCGACCCTCCGTCCGCGTCTGGCTGACCTGGTGGCTCGGCTGGGCCGTCTCCCCGGCCTGGAAAGTCTCAGCCTGACCACCAATGGCTACTTGCTGAAGGAATTGTCGGGTCCGCTGGCTGAAGCCGGGCTGACTCGCATCAACGTCAGCCTCGACACGATGGTGAAAGAGAAATTCGAGCGCATTACGCGCCGCGATGCCTTGCACCGCGTGCTCGAGGGCCTGGAAGAGGTCGAGCGCCACCCCACCATCAGCCCTATCAAAGTGAACGCGGTAGCGATGCGGGGCTTCACCGAGGACGAGATCATCTCGTTCGCCGAGCTGGCCCGCCGCAAGCCCTACGTGGTCCGCTTCATCGAGTTCATGCCGCTGGATGCGGATGGAACCTGGCGCAACGAGATGGTCTTGACCGGCGAAGAGATCCGCCAAATCATCCACGCTTGGAAGCCCTTGCAACTAGTGGCCGGCACCGATCCCAGCTCGACCTCGCGGGATTACGTGTTTGAGGACGGTATCGGCCGGATTGGGTTCATCAACCCGGTGAGCGAGCCGTTCTGCGCCCAGTGCAATCGGCTTCGCCTGACCGCTGATGGGCAGCTGCGCACCTGCTTGTTCTCGATGGACGACAAGTCGCTGCTGACCGGGCTGCGGGCAGGCGCCAACGACGAGGAACTGGAACAGAGCATTCGGGCGATCGTGTGGCGCAAGGAGCTCAAGCACCACATCAATGAGGGCGCCTATTTCGTCCGCCCCAATCGATCGATGTCGCAAATCGGGGGATAGGTGCTTAGCGCCGAGGAGAACGAACGGCTAACCCAGGTGGGGCCCGGGACACCGATGGGTCGGCTCCTACGACGCTACTGGCACCCCATCGCCGCGCAGACCCAGCTCGAGAAAGAGCCAGTCAAGGCGGTCACATTGCTCGGCGAGTCACTGGTTCTGTACCGAGATCTCGGTGGCCAACTGGGGCTGCTGGCCGAGCCGTGTATGCACCGGCGTGCGTCCCTGGCCTATGGAATTCCGGAAGCGCGCGGTTTGCGCTGCCCGTATCACGGCTGGCTCTACGCGGAAGACGGTCAGTGCCTGGAGCAACCAGCCGAACCAGCGTTCCGCTGGACCGATTCGGGTGGCCCAAGCTCGGCGGAATCCGCAGGCTTGGAGGCCCAAGCGCGGGGCGATTCATTCGCGGATCGGATCCGCACCACCGCCTATCCAGTAGAAGAGCTGGGCGGACTCATCTTTGCGTATCTGGGCGAGCTTCCAGCTCCTGCTCTGCCCCGCTACAACGTGC
>DASXTD010000796.1:0-5160 GCA_036505655.1 Chloroflexota bacterium | reverse complement strand
ATGAACTTCCGCAACCCGCCCCCTGACACCTTCGTCGGCGCCGTCCGCATGGAAGAGCACGATTTCAGCATCTGGGGCTACTATGGAGATGGGACTGGCGGCCCTGAGTTCATCTTCCCCAGCATTGCGCTCACAGGGGGCGGGGCTCAGGCCAGAGGCGACGGCTACCAGCTCCATTGGCGCGTGCCCATCGACGACTCCCATCACTGGCTATTCGTCGTCTCCTTCAAACGGTCCGGACTGATTCCGGAGGAGCACCGCTACGCGCGCACCCGGCTGCTCACGACCCCCGACTACCATCTCATCCGCAACCAATCCAATCGCTACCTCCAAGACCGCGAGGAGCAGCGGACCAGCACGTTCACCGGTATGGGACCCGTCTTTGTCCCTCAGGATGCGATGGCCAATGAGACCCAGGGCCCCATCCAGGACCGGACCCGCGAAATGTTGGGGGCGGCCGACATCCACGTCGCCGGCTGGCGGCGGATGGTTCTGGCCGCGATTCGAACGGTCGAAAAAGGGGAAGAGGCACCGGGCACGATTCGAGACCGCCGGGTCAACACGGTAGACCCACTCTTCCTGAAGACCAATGCTCCGGCGTCCAGCGACGAGCTGGAATCTGCGATTGCGGAAACTGGCGGCCGCTGGGTGCAAACGGTTGCGCATTAGCCGACGCGTTGGGCTTGCCCTCTTGGGGGCCGCCCTCGCCATGATTGGTTGCGCGCCCCCGGGAGCCCAGCGCGAGACCGCATCCCCGTCCGCTGCGCCTACGTCGAATCGCCCGCTCATCATGGCGATCAATACCGAGGTTGATAACCTCTCGCCCAAAGTGAACGGCCCCACCAACCCAGATCGGACCACGCGCCTCTTCAACGCTGACCTCACCATCGTGGACGCCCAACTGCAGGCGCGCCCATATTTGGCTGAAGCGATGCCGCAGCTCAACACTAACAGTTGGCGAGTGCTCCCGGACGGCGGTATGGAGACCACTTGGACGCTTCGGCCCGGCTTGACCTGGCATGACGGCGTTGTGCTGACCGCGGACGATTTCGTGTTTGCGCTCTCCCTCTACAAGAGCCAGGAGTTGGGCGCATTCTTCACCCCCAAGCCGCAGGACCTCATCGACCACATGGCCGCGGTGGACTCTCGCACCCTACGCATCACATGGCGCGTACCCTATCTCCACCAGGGAGACGGCCTCACGCCCCTCCCGCGCCACATCCTCGCGGAGCCATTTGCGGGATTTCAGCAAGATCCGATCGGCCAGCGCGACAGCTTCACTTCGCTCCGCTTCTGGACCACTGAATATGTCGGCGCAGGCCCATTCCGTCTCACCAGCTGGGAGCCCGCGGCTCATCTCACCGGCGAGGCGTTCACTGGCCACGCGCTGGGCAAACCGAAGATCAGCCGCATCGAGCTGCGCTTCATCAATAACAACAACACAGCCCTGGCCAACGTCATGGCTGGCGACATCGACATGGCCCTCGCGCAAGCGATCCGCTTCGAGCAGGCCATGACCCTCCGGGAGCAAGCCGGTTACAACGATACCGAAAAGAAAGGCGTCCTCCTGTTCAGCCCCCAGTCCACGGTCACTGTCGCCTACCAGTTCCGATCCGAGTTCCAGCAGACCCCCGGGCTCCTCGACCTCCGAGTTCGCCAGGCCATCGCCCACGCCACTGACCGCGAGGCCATCAACGATCGCCTCTTCGAGGGGCAGTCGCCCGTTCCGCTCTCGTTTGTCTACCCCGAGGCTTCGTACTACGCAGACCTCGACCGTGTCATGACGAAATATCCCTACGATCCCAAGCGGACCGAGCAGCTCATGATTGAGGCTGGCTATTCGCGCGACCGCGATGCAATCTGGATCGGGGCCACCGGCCAACGCTTCCAGCCGGCATTCTACGACAACGGCGACGCCCAGCATCAGATCATGGCCGCCATCTTGCTCGACAGCTGGCGGCGCGCCGGCATCGACGCCCAGAACTTCGTCATGCCGCAGAGCTTCATCCTGGACCTGGAGGCTGTCTCTACTTATCCCGGCAGCATCATCGAGACGGTGGGGAACAGCGCGTTTGCCGACCGCTACTCGAGCACCCAGATTGCCTCGCCGGCCAATCGCTGGCGCGGCTCTAACCGGGGAGGCTGGGCCAACCCCGACTTCGACCGGGCGTGGGATCGCTTCAACAGCACGCTCGACATCAACGAGCAGAACCAGGCCGTGGTGGACATGATGAAGATCCACAGTGAGCAGCTCCCGAGCTATCCTTTGTCCTTTAACCTGCAGGTGGTCGCCCACACCGCCGCGCTCAAGGGTCCCCAGAAAGAAGTCCGCTCCTGGAACATCCACGAGTGGGAATGGCAATGACCTCGATCACTCTTCAAGTCTTCCGTCACTCCCGCCGTACGCGGGAGTCCAGGAATCGGAACTAGATTCCCGCTTGCGCGGAAATGACGAGGCGGTTGGGAGGCATTTGATATGCAAGAGCAGGAAGACGGGCGCCAGCGCGTCGCCCTTCGCTACGCCGACACACCCTATCAGCGCTGGGAGAAAGCGGAGGGCATCCCCGTACACGGGGGCTCTTACGTCGATGACCTGCACACTGCCGAGGTAGCGCTCTGGCCTCGGCTCGGCCAAAAGGGCGCCTTCATCAACCTGGGAGCCCAGGAGCTGGACGACGGCTGGCTGGTCGAGCTGGCGCCCGGCGGGCAGACCGAGCCACTCAAGCACCTCTTCGAGGCGAGCATCTACATCGTCGAAGGCCGCGGTGCCACCACCATCTGGCAGGACGGATCGAACAAGAAGCAGACCGTCGAGTGGTCAACCGGGAGCCTCTTCTCTCCACCTATCAACAGCAGCTACCAGCACTTCAACCTGGATGGGCAGCGCCCGGCGCGACTGTTTGCCGGCACTACCGCCCCGCTGATGATCAACGCCACCCGCGATCCGGAGTTCATCTTCAATTGTCCGTATGCCTTCACCAACCGTTACGACCAGGCCGACGATTATTTCAGCCGGCCCGCCGAGCAGTTGGCCGGTCGCGACTGGCGCACCAACTTTGTGCCCGATGCGCGCGGTTTCAATCTCGACCTCGACCTGACCGAGCGGCGCGGCCGCGGGAACGCTAGCAACGGCTTCGTCCTGTCGGCCAACGGCATGCGGGTGCGGATCATGCAATTCCCTATCGGCAGCTACAAAAAGGGCCACCGCCATGGCCCCGGTGCCTACGTCATGATCCTCAACGGCACCGGCTACTCCACCTTCTGGTTCAAGGGCCAGCCCGTCTCCCGCGTCGCCTGGAAAGAAGGCACGCTCTTCTCTCCTCGCGAGGATGAGTACCACCAGCATTTCAACACCGGCACCAGCCCCACCCGCTACATGGCCTGCCTCTACAGTAGCCTGGTGGCCGCCAACACCCAGACCGTCGAAGGCAGCACCGTCAGCGAAGAAGACGGGGGTTGGCAGATCGAGTACGAAGATGAGGACCCCGAGGTCTACGCTCTCTTCGAACGCGAATGCGCCCAGCACGGTGCCAAGGTCGAGCTCCCCCGCCCGCAATATCGGCCGCCGAGTGTCACAGCCGGCTCCCGCGGAGTCTAGACGCGGTAATCAGCGATCCAGCGAACGAACGGCAGCTTTCCGCTTAGGCTGCGCAGGAGTCGCTCATCCGCAGTCCACAAGGTTGCCCCGAGTAGTTCTGCCAAAGCGACGTACAGCGCGTCATACATTGCAGGCAGGCCATGCTCAGCAGCAAGGACGAGCGCGCGGTCGTACATCGACTCGGGCGCTTGAATCGTGATCGGTATGTTAAGGAACTCTGCAATCACGGATCGAGCATCGTCGAGGCTCATGCCTCCCCTACGCATCTGCTGCCGCGCTATGTTGGAGACCTCGCTGGGGAAAGCTGGCGGCGCGATCATGGGCTCGCCCTGCTCCAGGGTCACCCGCAACAGGGAATCCGCTTGGGCGCCATATTCCTCAGGAAAGAGCCATTTCCAGGCCACCGAGGCATCGACGCAGATCACTCCCCGGCCAACTCGCGACTCCGCTCGTCGCGGGAAGCATTCAATAGCTCCCAGCCCGGCTGAGGGGATCTGCCATACTTCGCGGCCAGACCCTTACGAAGCTCTGTCAGCTTCTGAATCGCCTGCAAGCCACGGTCCCGCTGCTCATCGGTCAGGCGCGGGATGGCAACTTCATACTTTGAGGCCGCTTCAGCCACTTTTAGCGGCGGGCGACTGACCACCATCTTGCCGAGGTCGGTCTCCATGATCGCAAGCCGTCTGGCCCCGACACGATAAGCGGGGAGCCGCCCGCTGTCGATCCATCGTCGAATCGTTGAGGGGTGGACCGCAAGCCGATCCGCCGCCTCCACTACCGACAAAAAGTCCTTGGCCCCATTGCTTATAGGATAACTACGCATAGTTACCTATAGCTTACTGCACCGGGGAGCATGGCCAGTCGTCGGAACGTTGACGAGGGGCCTCGGCTGAGTTCCCCAAGCGCGGATGAGTCGTCGTTGACAAGCCCGTAGGGTTGGGATAGATTAGCGCCACCTCAGGTTCTGGGAGAGATACCCTGGCCCAAACCGCGTCGCGTCCGCTACCTGCCGCCACCGAGCTTACGAAGCCCTTCTGGGATGGCTGCTCCAGCGATCAGCTGCTGCTCCAGCAGTGCAGCAGGTGCGGCACCTACCGCCATCCGCCCAGCCCCATATGCGCCGAATGTCTTAGCCCCGAGCACCAATGGGTCCCGGCCAGTGGCCGAGGCACCGTATACACCTTCTCCGTCGTCCGCCACGCATTTAGGCGCGCGTGGGAGCCGCTGGTCCCCTATGTCGTCGGCGTGATCGAGCTGGCCGAGGGACCGCGGGTGATCACGAATATCGTCGAGATCCCACCAGAGAAAGTCGAGATCGGCATGGCGGTGGAAGTCTTCTTTCAGCCGATCTCGGACACCGTCAAGCTCCCGCTATTTCGTCCCCTGGGGCTAGGCCCGGGCGTCGCGAGGTGACACGTTGGTAAGTGCAATCAGGGGAAAGTACGCCATCGTCGGGGTTGGTGAGTCTGACGTGGGGAAGCGCGGCAGCCGACCAGGAATGACCACGATCGGGCTGACCATGGAGGCGGCTACTCGCGCCATCGAGGATTCAGGCCTGCCCA
>DASXTD010000795.1:0-3479 GCA_036505655.1 Chloroflexota bacterium | reverse complement strand
GCGAGCCGTACTCACGCGAATAGACGTAGGTAAACTCGGCTCCCAAAAAGAAAATCAAGGCGGAGTAGTACACCCAGACCAAGATCGCCATCGGGGAAGAGGCGGCGCCGTACATCGACGTCATGACGACCCGACCAACGTAGAGGCCGATCGCCCATTTCCCGAGCGTGAAGAGCGCGGCGGTGGCCACCGCTCCGAGCAAGACGTCCCGCCAGGTGATATGCCCTTCCGGCAGTATTTTGAACATGAGCGCGAAGAGCACGGTGATCACGATCAGCGAAGCCGTGAGATCCACGACAGTCATGATGGTCTGAGGCCAGGGTCCCGCCCGTTGGATGAATGTCCCCAGGGCAGACAAAATGACGCTCATGATCAGGGAGGCGAGGAGAAAAAAGCCTGTGCAGATCACCAGCATAAACGATACCAGTTGCGTTTTGAGTGCTCGCCAGAGACCGGAACTACTTGTTCCCGGGATCCTCCAAATGAGGTTTAATGCATCCTGCAGTTCGCTAAACATGCCCATGGAGACGAGAAGCAGGGTGACCAGACTCACGAGCGTCGCAATGGTCCCGTTTACCGGGTGACCGGCGCTGCGCAGCATGTTGGCCATGACCTCGGCCCCCTGTGTCCCCATCAGGCCTTCGAACTGACCAAACAGCTCCTCTTGCACGGTCTCCTCATCCGCCACGACAGCCGCAATGCCGACAGCAATCGTCAACAGGGGGGCAAGGGAGAAGAGGGTATAGTAGGACAAGGCGGCGCTCAACCGCCACGGATTATCGCTCCACCACTTCGTGATGGTAGCCATGATCAACCGCCTAACTTTCTCGATCGCCATGCTTGACTCTGATTGAATCCCGCGTGCTTCTAGCCACCCGCCCTCGTTTATTTCAAAGGTGTCGTGGCCATTGACTGACGGCGGTGGATCCGCTGCTACCGCAGCATCTTCAACGCTGATGATTTAAGTATATCCGTGCAGTCTGCATAGCCTCCTCTCCTCGCCCGGATAGCAGGTATCCTCCGGCAGGAAATGGTTCGCGATAAAAGAATGTGTCGGTGGAATCATCATCACGGGGACTTACTCCGCAGGAGTCTCGTAATGATGGGTGGGATCTCGCCGGGCCGATCCGCCACGGAAACGGCTTCATCGTTTCTCCTTTCCGCCGAACAGGCCTTTGATGAGGTCCTTCGTCGTTTCCTTGATCGTCTCCACCGCTTCCTCCGTTGACTTCTGCGCGGCTTCGCCGCCGCGGCAACCAGTGAACAGGTCCGCAATCGTCCCGACCAGCGCTCCGGTGTGCCGTCCAACCATGCTGCTGGCCATCGTATTTACCCCGTAGGACGGATTCTCGGCCGTCCCTTCGACCGTAACGGCAATTGGCAACACCGTGAAGCCGTCCACGGTTTTCATGAACTGATTCAAGCATGGGATTTGGACGTGGTCGGATAGGGTCGGCCCGATCTTCGGCTGTACTTGTACGTCGAGCCGGCCATTCAGCCCGAACTTCCCACCGGCCTCCACGGCGACAGAGGGGCCATCCACACGGACGTGATTCAGATGCACCCACCCTTCCTTGATCTGGAGCTCGCCATGTACCGTCCGGAACCCTAGTCCTCGGAACTGCTCGATACGGGTCTTCTCCGCAAGGAACTCAAATAGCTGCGACTTGATGAATTGGCCATCGGCTATGTCGAAGACCGCTGTGCCGCTCAGACTCTGCCGTAATGTCTCGCCCTGGCCCCGACCAGTTCCCGATGTCGTGAACCTACCGCGACCAGTGACTCGCGGCTCAGGCTCGGCGAACGTGGCCTTCGTGAGGACGCTGAGATCTAGGGCGTTCCCCTTGGCATCCCAGCCAAATTCCGACTGGCCTCCATTCAGAGCGACCGTGACGATCCCTTGCACCGATCCTCCCGCGAGGCCGATCGGCTCCAGTGTCGCCTGCATTCTGTCTCCGTCCCCCTTGGCGACGAGTCGCCCGTTGCTGATCTCAAGAGTCCGATAGGTCACAGCTCCTATGCTGAGGTCGACATCGAGATCCAACGGGATGCCGAGGCCGGTTTCATCATCTTTCGCGTCATGCGGCTTGCCGAAAGTCTTGCCAGTTGACGGCTTCTCTGAAGGCGAAGCCGTCAGGGCTGCGTACCAGTCGGCGTCGAACGCATCTAGACTCCCGTGAAGCTGCAGGTGAGGGCGCGGGCCCATACGAAAGCTCCCGCTCACCGCCGCTCGATCCGGCCGCCCCTTGGGCCGCTCCGAGGTAAGCGACAGTGCCATCACCCTGATCTCATCGCCGCTTCGGGCGACGTCGTGCACCAGATGCACCGTGGCCGGTTCGGGATCACGGCCCTTCAACGCAACGCTGATCGGTCCAATCGTCTCCTTCCCCTGCATGCGGAGCGTCTTGCCGCCTGGCTCTTGAGTGACCTTCAGCTCCGCGGTCAGTGGCAACGGACCAGGCCCGCGACCTGGCAAGATGCCGAAGAAGTCCGCGAACGGCTCGCTGTCCCATTCCTTGACCGTCACGCTCAGAGCGCCAACCGGAGTCGTCGTGCCAGCGGCTGCGAGCGGCCACCGTCCGCTCGCTGTCAGGGTACCAGCCCTGGCGCCGCCGGACTCTACGATGGCCTCCACATGCTGGAGCTCGGCCACGGTCCGCGCCGCGTCCACCTCGACCTCGGCCTGCAAGCCGAGCGATCGGGTCAGTTGGTGCGTCTTGTCCAGCCGGATGTTCAGGTTCGCTGATCGGAGCGCGGCCTTGACGGTGAGGGGCTTCTTAGGGCCCGCCGTGACCAGCCGCACATCGCCTTTGAGGATGCCGCCTGAAATCAGTCCCTGCTGCCGTTCCGTCAGCAGCCCCAGCCGGTCGACGAGTTCGCTCAGATCGCTGGCGTTGATGTCCAGTGCGAGGTCCGTCGCGCCGCCGGAATCGGCCGATCCGGCGAGGCGCACCTGCGCGAGAAGCGTCTTCCCGGCCAGCGCCTGCACCGCCCACGAGTCCACGGTGACGCGCGATCGGCCAACGACCGACGCACGGACATCGGTGCTCAGCGTGATCGGCGCGCTCCCGTGCTTCTCGCCACGCTCTAACGTAACCTCGTCCAGATCCAAGTGTCCAACGACCGCAACATCATGGGTTCCGCTGAGGCGGACCTTCAAATCCGCGTCCAGTACGCCGCCTCGGACCGACGCAAGGGCCTGATTTGCCGCCAACGCCACCCAGGGACGCAGCTGATGAACGCCCAATCGGTTTACTCGGAGCCCCAACGTGATCGGCTCCGAAGATCCGCCTGTCTCCGAGACGTCCCCTTCCTTCCCCTGCGCCAGGCTCAGCGTTAGTGGCCGATCGAGTGACAACGTGACGACGGGGCGACGCCGCTCGACGACCTGGACGTTTAGCCAATCCAGCCGAAGCTTTCGCGCCGTCGAGTCGAACTCACCGGCTTGCTTCATCAGCAGGTCCAGCGACGGCGCGTCG
>DASXTD010000794.1:0-3817 GCA_036505655.1 Chloroflexota bacterium | reverse complement strand
CCTGGGTGGTGCGGCCCTTCTGATGGCCGAGGATAACGATGGGGCGGCCATCGCTAATCTGGGCAAGGCCGGCCTTCCCTGCATATCCATCCTCACCGATCCCACGACCGGCGGCGTCACCGCCAGCTTTGCTAGCCTCGGCGACGTCGTCCTCGCCGAGCCCGGCGCGCTGATCGGGTTCGCCGGCCCGCGCGTCATCGAGCAAACGACCCGCCAGAAGCTTCCTGCGGACGCGCAGCGTTCCGAATTCTTGCTGAAACATGGGATGGTGGACGCGGTCGTGCATCGGCGCGAGCTAAGAGGCACGCTCGCCAAGCTGCTGCGACTCTATGGGAAAGCGGGCTGCCGACCTGATTTCCGTAAGGCTGCACATCCGGACGTTGAGGGCGATGAACCGCTCGAGGTGGCGCACTCCACCGCCGTCGATCCGTGGGAAGTCGTCAAGCTCGCGCGCGACCCGAGCCGACCGTTCACTCTCGACTACATAAGTATGATGTTGACCGACTTCTTCGAACTGCGCGGAGATCGACAGTTCGGAGACGACCCCGCCATCGTCGGCGGAGTCGGCTCCTTCGACGGCCGGCCCATCGTCATCCTCGGCCATCAGAAGGGCCGCACCACCCAGGAGCGCGTCGATCGACGCTTCGGCATGGCGCGTCCGGAGGGCTATCGCAAGGCGCTCCGGCTCATGCATCACGCTGAGAAGTTTGGCTTCCCGTTGGTGACCTTCATTGACACGCCGGGCGCCGATCCTACCCTCGAGGCAGAAGAGCGAGGGCAAGCCTGGGCCATTGCCCGCAATCTGGCCGAGATGATCGAGCTGAAGACGCCTACCGTTGCGGTCGTAATCGGCGAGGGCGGCAGTGGCGGCGCCCTGGCTATCGGCGTCGCTGACCGCCTGCTCATGCTGGAGAACGCAACCTACTCGGTCGTTTCTCCTGAGGGCTGCGCCTCGATCCTATGGAACGACAGCGCGCTCGCTCCTCAGGCCGCGGCCGCCATGAAGCTCACCGCTCGCGATCTGCAGCACGCTGGGATTGCCGATGGCATCATTCCCGAGCCGACTGGTGGAGCCCAGCAAGACTACGCGGAGGCCGGGCAGGCCGTCCGCCACGCCGTATCCCATGCGCTCACGGAACTGGAGTCGAACTTCGGGCGTGGCCCTGACCTGGACACGGACGCGCTCTTGACCGCTCGCGCAGCCAAGTATCGGCGCATCGGCGTCATCGCCGAAGAATAAGCGGAGCGTCTCGGCACGCAATTCTGAGTCGACGCCAAGTCCGTTCCGTTACATGAGCGCAGCGAAGCTGCTTCGGGAGCCAACCCTGAGCCGACACAGAGTACTTTCCGTAAACTAAGTCCCACGATGCCCGATAAACTACGCGCGCAGCTCATTGGGGCCACCGGCTACGGCGGTCTGGGTGCCTTGGAGCTTCTGCTCGCGCATCCCAACTTCGATGTCAGCGCGCTGGTCGCTCGCGATGACGCCGGCCGCCGGATCGACGAGGTCTACCCCCATTTGGCCGGCCGATGCGACATGCCGGTGCAATCGGCGGACTCGGTCACCGTTGGCGCTGACTGCGATGTCGTCATCTTCGCCACCCCTGACGGCGTGTCCCAGGCCTACGCCCGCGACCTGGTAGCGCGGGGCATACGCTTCATCGACTACTCCGGCGACTTCCGCTTTACCAGTTCGGATGATTACGCGCGCTATGCGGCTCGCCATCCATCGATCGCCAATGCCGCGCACAAGGCGTCGGACCTCCTCGGCAAAAATTCTTACGGTATATCGGAGCTCAACGCGGAAGCGATCGGCGCTGCCCCTGTGGTCGGGAATCCTGGCTGTTTCGCCGTTGGTATCATCCTTGGCCTGGCCCCGCTCTACGCCGCCGGGCTGGTCGAGGATGGCCGCGCGCAGGTCAACGGCCTCACCGGGGCGTCGGGGGCGGGGAAGAAGCCGTCCCCCGTTCAGCACTTTTCCCATCTGAACGACAACGTCGTCCCCTACCGCGTCCTGAACCACCAGCACGTCGTGGAAGCCGAGCTCACACTGGGCCGACTGGGTCGGGCATCAGGTGCCACCGTGGACTTCATCCCCCACTTGCTGGGAACTACGCGCGGCATCCTGAACACGATGCACGTGCGCTTAACCCAGTCGATGAGCCGTCCTGCCCTGCTGGCCCACTATCGAGCCTACTTCAGCGGGCAGCCGTTCGTTCGCATCCTGGACACGCCGCCGACATTGAAGGGTCCGCTGGGCTCGAACTATTGCGACATCACCGCGTTCGTCGCCGAGGATGAACGCCACGCGGTGCTCATCTCCGCTATCGACAATTTGCTCAAAGGGCAGAGCGGCTCGGCGGTCCAGAACCTGAACCTCATGTTCGGGCTCCCGCAGACCACCGGCCTCGACCGCGGCCCGTTCTACCCCTAACTCCCTCGCGGAGAGGGCTGATGGCCGTACAGCTACACTCCCTCCCCCTCGCGGAGGAGGGTTGGGGAGAGGGGGCCTCCCCTCGCGGCTGCCTAGGCCGCTAGAGGCTCCTCGACCTTGTAGTCGTCGAGGTCTGCTTGGTCGATTGCGAGCACCACCATCTCATCTGGCACGGCGGTTTCCACGATGTCGCTTCTGAGCCAGAAGTCCCGCTTCCAGAAGTGGGGCATCGCAATCTTGAAGAATCGGCCGCGGATTTCCTTGACCTTCCCTATTTTCGCCTGGTCTCGCGTGACGACCGGAGACTCAACGGTGATGCGAAGGGAGACGTCAGGCTCCTCCGCCTCGGCTGCCGTCATGGCGTTCCTCCTTGTGCGGACTTGGCCTGTAGTTAGAACGTTCGGGCCATCCCGTGCGTTTCGAACTGAAGCCCCCTCCCCCGCGGGGGAGGGTTGGGGAGAGGGGCCCCTAGGCCTTGTAATCCGGCGATTACCCCTTAAATTGTGCCAGCACTTGGCTGAGGGGGAGCACGATGGCAGGCGCGCTGGACGGAGTGAAAGTTCTCGAGGTTGCGGATTACATCACTGGGCCGCTGGCGGGTCAGATGCTCGGGGACATGGGCGCTGAGGTCGTGAAGATCGAGAAGCGCCCCAACGGCGACCCCTTTCGCGGCTTCGATCGCGACGGCAGCGCCGCCGGTTACAACACCAATTTCCTGGCCTTGAATCGCAACAAGAGGAGCCTCACGCTGAATCTGGCCGTCCCTGAGGGGCAAGAAATCTTCCGCAAGCTGGCCCAGCAGGCGACCGCCATCATCGAGAACCACCGGCCGGGCCAGATGAAGCGCTGGGGGCTCGATTACGAGTCGATCGCGGCGACTAACCCGGGCATCGTCTACTGCAGCATCACCGGCTTCGGCCAGGATGGGCCCTACCGCGACCTCCCCGGCTATGACACCCTGGGCGTCGCCATGGGCGGGCTGCTTAGCCTGCTCACGGACATGGAAGCGCCAGTACCCTCGCGCTTCACCTTCGCCGATCACCAGACGGGCATCTTTGCTTGCTACGGAATTCTGGGTGCTCTCTACGCCCGCGCCACGACCGGCCGCGGTCAGCACGTCGAGACCTCACTCCTGCAGTCCATCGTTTCGTTCGTGTCTGGTCCGGCGACCCGCTATCTGACGACTGGCCATCTGTCCCGCCAGGTCGAGCGCCCCAATATGGCGTCTGCTTTCGTGGCTGGCGATGGCCTGCCGCTCGTCTTTCACCTGTCCTCGCCACCCAAGTTCTGGCAAGGGCTCACGGAAGCCATCGGCCACCCGGAGCTCCAGGAGGATCCGCGGTTCAAGCGCCGCGACGACCGCATCAAGAACTACGACGCGCT
>DASXTD010000793.1:0-4666 GCA_036505655.1 Chloroflexota bacterium | reverse complement strand
GCCGCTCCACGATGGTTTTGGGGACGTAGGCCACCGCGAGGGCGCCGGAAATGCCCAGCATGGCGATGGCCGTTACCATCCGACCCGCAGACAGCTTGGTCATGCTCAACGGCACGAACGCAAGCGCTACGGTGCTCGCCAGCATCCCGCCGCGTGAACCGGTAAGGCCGATGGCCAAGAGTCCGACGGGCAGGTACGCGCGACAGACCCATCGGAGAAGAGGCTGGCGGTAGGTCATCCCGAGATACCAGGCCATCGGGAGTGCCAATCCGAGGGTCATCGCGAGATCGTTCGGATCTCCTCCTCCCGCAGCGAAGCGATGCAGTGCTCCCGCCTCCCTCCGGGAAAGCACGATCGTGGCGAGAGCCGCAACATAGGCGCCGAACACGTACGCGGTCAGCAGCCCCCGCTGACGCGAACGCGAGGGGGCCAGCTCCCAGATCATCCACAGCATCAAAAAGAGCTGAATAAAGGTGTAGAACTTTCTGGGGATGTCTTGTGGATGGGCGATGAACAGACCAAACCCCACCCAGATCACGAACAGCAAGGCCGCAGTGTGCAAGAGATGCCAGCGGCGGACCCGGCCCGAGATCAGGGCGGCGGCCAAGGCCAGACCCAAGGCCAGCATGCCCGTAAGCCGGCTGACGATGGCTACTCCCCCACTGGTTGTGAGGGCTTCCCAGGGGAGTGAGAAGACGAAGACCCACAGGGCGCCATATGCGAGCTTGATCATTCAGCCTTTCCGATCAGACGGAGGTAGTGGTCGACCGCCGCATCTTTGGTGAATGGCTTCAGCGCGTCGAGAGGGACGGTACCCGCCGGTCGATCGAGCGCGTCGATCATGGCCTCTGACAGGGCGGCCACATCGCCCACCGGCACCAGGGCGCCGAGCCGGCCATCCTGGAGGATCTCGCGTGGGCCGCTGGGACAATCGGTGGAGACCACCCGAGCCCCCGCGGCGAGCGCCTCGATTAGCACCGTGGGCAGGCCCTCCCAGGCAGAGGAGAGCACGAAGAGAGATGAGCCGGCCATGTACGTCATGGCGTTGTCCCGGAAGCCGGGGAGCGCCACGTCGTCCCGCAGACCGAGCTCGCCGATGAGGGACTCCAGGTGAGCCCGGTCCTCGCCTTCGCCCAGGATCATCAGCCGCGCTGCGCGGCGCCGCCGGACCTCCGCAAAGGCTCGAATGAGGGTCGGAAAGTCCTTCTGCCGGGTCAGACGCCCGACGCCGAGAATGACGGGCGGCTGTCCGGCGGCGAACCATGGGTGGTCCGGGACCTGCCGCGCGAGCGCGAGCATGGTCGGAGTGATCACCGGGTTGTAGACCACTCGCACCCGGTCACGGGGCAGTCCCAAGGTGCGGGCGAGGTCGTCGGCAGCGCCGCAGGATACCGCGACGATGGAGGTGGCCCAGGGGTAAAAGGCGCGGAGCAAGCGGGATTCGAGCCCGCCACCCAAGCGGCCATTCCTTTGGCTGGACTGAGACATGGTGTTGTGTACCGTCACCACTACCGGAGTGGCCCGACCCGCCAGTCGCGCGGCCCAGAGGGCGACCAAGTTGGCATGAGTCATCGAGGAGACCAGAACCCTCGGCCGCTCTCGTCTGAGGTAGCCGGTGAGCGGGCCGAGACTCCCGAGCAGCCGGCGGGCGCGGAGATCCACTAGCCTTGCCGCGGGGGGCAGCTGATCGAGGAAGACTCCATCGGCCGCCGCAAGAACGACATCCACCGGCAGCCCTCGCTCGGTGATCCCCTGCACCAGGTTGACGACAACTCGCTGGGCACCGCCGCCACGCACGGAAGGCAGAAAAAACGCGATGGGCCGCGGCCTGGAATTGTTCATGACGCGACGAAGCTCAGGAGCAGGCTCACGTCCAGTCGTACTCCTGACCCAGCCATCGGAACAGGTCACGGTTGTGGGGCTCGAAGTAAGCGGTGAGTCTCGTCCTCAGCTCTTCCGGCATCGCACGCTCGTAGTTCCCCTGATAAAATGGCTTATACCGCTCCAGGCGGTGGTCTCTCAATCCCAAGAACCGGTACACCGCGGCAGTGGCTGCGGGCGGGTCACGGAACAGCCATTCGCTCTGGAGCACCAGCAGCTGCGAGCGGGCGAAGTACTGGACCCAGCGGCGCAGTTGCTCGAGGTACAGCCCGCGACGGGTGTAGGAGTAGCGATGGTGGTTGAAGCTGTAATACTGGGGGTCTTTTCGGAGACGCTCCTCCTCACCCGCTAGTCGCTCGGACTCCAGTTCGATAGCCTCGGCGAACGAAAGCGACTCCCGGCCACCCCGCACTTCAAGCTGGTAGTGTGACAAGGCCCGGTCGACTGGATTGCGCAGCACAGCGATGAGCTTGACCTGGGGCAACAGCTGCGCCGCCCGCTCTGGGGCGAGCGGGTGCATCAGGTAATACGGTGAGGCCTCGATCGTCATCGAGCCGCGGCGCAACTGACGGGTGTAGGGGAAGCGTCCCCGGTACCAGTTGACGCCACGGGCATAGTGATGGTCGAAATAATGGATTTCCTTCCCGAACGGCGGCAACACATCGGGATGCTGCACCAGATAGTTGAAGAGTGACGTGGTGCCGCTGCGTTGCGCGCCGATGATCAAGGCCGAAGGCAGTCCCCTCAGCGGGGCGGTCAGTGAGCGGTAATCAGCCCGGAGACGGCGCAGGGGCTGTTTCATACTTTCCATGATTGTCGGCCTGCGACTCAGCTCGGCACCCGGCATCCGCCGGCCCTCCTGAGGTGATCGACCATGGCGCTGATCATTTCAGATTCGCCTTCCCGATGAGGCCAGGCTGTTGGCGTTGGCACCTCGCTGACCGGCGAGACGTTGGGAGGCTTGCCGGAGAAACTTCCCTGCCTGTTTGGATGCCCAGGTGCCGTGTGCCCCCAGAAAGAGCTTCGATCGCAGCCTCAACGCCGCATAGATGACCGCAGCTGCCGTGAGAGCAGCGGTGATCAGAAGTGGAATCTTACCGAGATGGGCGGCCCGCCCGGCTTCGGCCGCGATGGAGACCGTGCCTCCGATCACCGCGGCGGACAGGGCGCCAGGCGCGTGTGCGCGGACGAAGCGTCCCCAAGAAAGACCGGTTACGGACCGGCTCAGGTTCGCCATGCTCAGCCAGTTGATGCCCATCGCAATGGATACCGCGGTTGCGACGCCGCCCAAGCCCCAGTGCTGGCCAATGAACGCTCCCACCAAAACCATCGCCGCGTAGGTGCCCTGCCGCAGAGCTCGAGAGTACACCGCCCCAGCGGCTTTGGTGCAGGCATCGCTGATCTTGCTACTCATCCGGAACAACAGACTGCAGGTGAACAACCGGAACGGCAGCACGACGCTGGTCCATGCGGGGCCGAGGAGCACCGGAATGAACTCCGGCGCGACGACCCACAGGAATGCGCTGACCGGGAGCGATACCAACGCCACGATGGCGAGGGCCCGTTCGTAGGCGGCAGCCAGGCGATCGGGCTCGTCCTGTACCTGCGCCATCACCGGGAACAGGACCCGGTTCACGATCTTTCCGAACACGGTCGCGGGCATCACCATGAGGCTGTACGCGCGTCCGTAGATGCCGAGGGCGGCCGGACCGAGCCACCGCCCCACCACGAGGTTGTCGCCCTGTTGTGAGAGCACCGTCCCGACCTGAGCCAGCGAGTGACCGAAGCCGAAGCTGAGCAGATCCCGGCTGGCCCGCAGGTTCAAGCTCGGTCGAACGGCATGCCTGGTGGCGACATACATCGCAATCGTACGCAACGTGATCTGCGACAGGTTGGCCGCCACCAAGGCCCAGACGCCGTAGCCTTGCCATGCCAGCAACACCCCGATGCAGGCATATCCCAGGATGTAGCTGCCCACGTCGAGAGTGACGAACAGACGGAAGCGCAAGGTCCGAGTGAGGAGCGACTCGCCCACGGTATTGAGGCCATCGATGGGGAACAAAAACGCCACCCCCCGGAGCACGGGCTCGACCGCAGGGATGCGATAGAACGCCGCGATGGCCGGGGCAGCAAACCACACCCCGGCGCCGAGGACAAAGCCGAGTATCCCCGAGATGGTAAAGGCTACGCGGACGTGGGTGCGATCCAGATCCCGGCGCTGCACGATCGCCGGTCCGACGCCGATCTGAGAAACGATCTGCGAGAGAGCGATGACCACCACGGCGGCGCCCATGAGGCCGAAATCGGAGGGCGTGAGCAGGCGCCCCAGCGCCATGATGACGAGCAGCTGGACGACGGCTTGGATGCCCGTGCCACTGAACGTCCAGAGCATTCCACCGAGCGCCCGCTTCGTCAGTCCCCGGGGTACCGTGGACCGTTGGCCGTCCGTCCGGCGGTCCTCGCCGTCCTCCGCTTTGTCGACCGGCTGGTCGTTGGGAACTTCCGATGTCATCGGCTCCCCTCTCCTGCTGCCGGCCCAGACGGGTGGGTTCGATCTGGTGGTGTGATCATCGAGGGAACGTCGAGGAAGGGGCTGTGCCCCCTTGAGGGAGTCCTTCGGTGGCAACGTGGGTGCACGGACGGTTTGGCGATCTCACCTAGCGCCCAACAGCCTCCTCGATCTTCTCGGCTCTACCCCCTGCGCTGTAGCCATGCTGCAGAAGATCCTCCCGCAACAGCTCGTCCAACACCGCCTGCTGCCCGGGAGTCAGGTCCGCCCGCCAGC
>DASXTD010000792.1:0-3130 GCA_036505655.1 Chloroflexota bacterium | reverse complement strand
CCGCCGCACCAGCCCGTTGTACATGAGGGCGGCGACGACCAGCAGCAGCACGACGATCGCCACGATGACGATGAGGGTGACGGTCACGGTCAGTCCTTTCGCCGGCCAGGGATCACGACGAGAACCGGCCAAGCGAAGGGCGCTGCCGCAAGGCGCCGTGCGGCCACCACCGGTTCAACCGGAGGCTAACCCAAAGCAAGGTGAGCACGGAAGGGCCGGCGGGTCCTGCGCCGCCGCAGCCCGCCCAAGGCCTGTGCCAGCTGTCAGCCGGTGAGGATGGTCTTTATCTCGGCTACTGGGTAGGTCGTTTGCGCCTGCGAGACCAGATCGTCTACCTGCCCGACGGGCCGCCCATCCAGCGACGCCTGCGCCACCCACATCACCGTCACTTCCACCTGATAGCGGCCCCGCCGCAACCAAGCGGTGCGTACCTCACTGGCAAGCCCCGGCCGGCCCGGCCCTTCCGTCACCAGCGTCCGCCCGTTCCCAAACGACCAGCGGTACTCGAGCACTCGAAACTCCGCGTGCACGATCGATTCGCCCACCTGAAGGTCCACCGGCGGCTGGTTCGCGCCCTGCAGCCGGAAGAACGACTCCAGGTTGGCCAGCCCTCGCAGCTGCGGGGTGATCTGGATCTCCCCGCCCGGCAGATTCACCCGGCGGATGGCGGCAAACACCTGCGCTGCGGTCACCCCAGGACCGGCGGTGGCCTGGTCGAGGGTGATGCAGCGGAAGCCGGCAGGTTCGCTGCTGCCGTCGGGGAAATGGATGGTCCGCAGTGCATAGAACGAGGTCGGACAGGGAGTGGCAGAGCAAACGCCATCCGCAGCCTGCACACGATCGGTCGAACAGAGGATCTCGTATGTGTAGTAGGGCCCTGAATCTCCGCTCACAGGCATTACACCGGAGGAACATTCGAGCCCACCGCTACCAGTCAACGTTGCCGTGTCACGGATTCCCGTAATGTTTGCAGTTCGCGGATTGCGCTTGCATCCTTGCATGCTTGACGCGGAATCCACGTGTGGTGGGAGGAGCACGGTCAGCAGGGACGTGGCCAAAATTAGCCTTGCGACTACCGAGACGCCTTTCACCCGCGCCCTCACTTGACTTCTGATGCGTGGCCCAGGAGCCACTGATCACTGAGCTCGGATTTGACCAAGACAAACCGGAACAAGTTGCGTTCGGCGGGATAGCTCTCGACAAGCTGACCAGAGATCTCCTCGACTCTCAGGGGCGGAACTTGGAAAACTGCGGTTACGATCCATTGACGATCGTTCACCTGCTCAACGCGCCTGACTTTGATTGACGACGGAGATCCTCGCCAGACTCTTTCCTTTTCGAGCAGATCCCGAATTGCTCGACCGTCTCCCTCAAGACATGGGCAGTCGCTCGTGTAAATAGTGTTTAGAATGGTGACGTCTCGCCGCTCATAAGCCTGGTCTCGGATCCTTAGGATCTGCCGCAGGCGCGTCACTATCTGTGCCTTGCCATCGATGACAGTAGTGCGCGTCGTCGAAGGTGCCAGTGGTGTTTGAGCATGCTGCTCAACTGCCTCGATCTCATCGTCATCCCCCGTGAGCACCGAGATCAGCACAGCTACGGCCACGACCGAGACGGTAGCGACCAGGAGAACAAACCTACGTCGAGCGGAACCACGGGACGCGGGCGGTGGTGGGGCCGGAACTGGGGGGTCTTCGGTCGGCATGGCGTCCCCCATGGGTGAGGGCCAGATGCTAGAGAGCCAGTAAGGGCCCTACAACCGGCAATGATGATCTTGTGGACAAACGGTCTGCTCATCAAGAGCTAGATGAGGATGGTGACCCGCGCGAACGGAGCGACGGTGACCTTCTACACGGGCTGTACGGGGACTTGTCCCCGAACGGTTCAGTCGAGGAGATGGGGGGTCGCAGTGTGGTTCAGCAGCTCCTGGCGCGGCGACCTTGAACTCGAAGACCCGTGGCGGGCAGCCTAAGCAAGGCTGGCAGGGGCAGATCCCTTCCCAGTAGTCGCCGCGCCCTCTCTGACCCAGCGGCTAGACAGGGAGGCAATGGTCGGGTCTTGGGCCTGACCATGCGGCGCCAGCATCGGGTGCTTGCCTCGCCCTATACGATCGGTGGTGGCTGTTCGTGTCGGACCGTCGGAGGTTCGCGTTCGCGCTGATGTCGTCCCAGCAGGCGCTCGATGAAGTGCGCTTCGGCCGCGAGTTCTACTCGCGAGCCGATGTAGCGCGGCTCTTGGACGTCCCTGTCGGGACGATCGGCAACTGGATCCGGGGATACCGCTATCCCGTGCGCGACGAGATGCGCTCCGCCGGCCCGCTGATCGTCCCCCCCAAGGGAGGGCGGTGGCTCTCCTTCGCCAACCTCATTGAAGCCCACACTGTCGCCGCCTTCCGCGCGAGCGGCCTGAGCATGCAGAAGATCCGGCCGGCCCTCGCCTACCTTGTCCGGCAGCTCGAGATTGACCATCCACTCGCCAGCCGCCACCTCCTCACGGACGGGGCCGAACTCTTCTTCCGCTACCTCCGAACGGAGGGACAGAGCGAGCTGGTGACTCTCCTCAACGTGTCAAGGGGAGGTCAGGTGGTCTTCGACGACGTGGTGGACCGCTATCTGCGGCGAGTGGACTGGGCAGCCGACGATTACGCCGAGCGTCTGTGGCCGGTTGGCCGGGAGGAAGGGGTAGTCATCGACCCGAGACGTGGGTTCGGCCAGCCGATCATCGCCCGTAGAGGTATCCGGGTCGAGGACGTCGTACACCGGCTGCAGGCTGGCGAGCCAATGGCGGTGGTGGCTGACGACTTCGGCCTCGAACAGGCCGAGGTCGAAGCCGCAGAGCGGTTCAAGACGCGCATCCTCCCGCGAGCCGCTTGACGTTCTTCGTGGACCGAAGCCTCGGTCGGCGTATCGTGCCGTCGGCCCTGCGGGACGCCGGCTACGACGTGGCCATCCACGACGACATCTTCGCGGCTGACGCGCACGACGAGGTCTGGCTGGCAGAAGCAGGCAGGCGCGGCTGGATCGTGCTCATGAAGGACGACCGGATCCGCTATCGCCCACGTGAGCGTGCCGCTCTCGAAGCGGCAGGGGTTCAGGCCTTCGCTCTCACCAACGCGAACATGACAGGCGAA
>DASXTD010000791.1:0-3982 GCA_036505655.1 Chloroflexota bacterium | reverse complement strand
GAACTCGACGCCGTACTCGGCGAGCATCTCGCACACGACCTGGTCGACGGTCTTGTCGGGCCCAGCCATCTCCCGCACCTCCGCGTCGCCGTATGGTAGCGCAGCGACCAGCGGAGCGGCCTCAGGACCCAACCTCCGACGGGTAGCCCGAGCATCGGCCGTTCAAAAGACGCGAGCCCACGTGCTATGTGGCTAGGGCCTGGCTAGAATCAAGCCACGGCACAAGGGAGAGCAATGAATATGGCGGTCAACCGGCTCGAGACGGCGCATCCGAGGCCCACCCTGAATGCATGGCGGCTTGTGGTCCTGATATCAGGGGTGGTCCTGATGGCCGGCTGCGTCCCCGCTGGGCCAGCCGCCCAGGGCAGCCAGGCCAACCCAGGCAGCGCGCCCCCCGGGGAGCGCGTACTAACAGCGTCGATTGCGATAGAGCCAACCTACATCGCCGCCCAGGCGCCGTTGCCGCCTGGCGGGGCCAGCGACTTCTACCAGCGCATGTTCAATGCGTTCCTCGACCTTTACGACGATCAGGGCCGCCCCCTTCCCTACCTGGCTGAAGCGCTCCCGGTGCTCAATTCCACCTCCTGGGTCGTGTTCCCGGACGGGCGCATGGAGACTCGCTACCATCTCAAGCCCAATGTCGTGTGGCACGACGGGAAGCCACTTACTTCCGACGATTTCGTGTTCGCCTTCCAGGCAGCCACCCCAGCGGCGGGATTCCGCACGGCGCAGGTACCGTACATCCTGATGGACGACGTGGTGGCTTCGGATGACCGCTCACTGACGATTCGCTGGAAAAGTCCGTATCCGGAAGCCGCGGTGCTGCTCCTGGGTGATGTGAAATTTGGCTTCGTCCCGCTTCCCCGGCATATCCTCGAGCAGGTGTCCAATCAATCGGTCGAGGCGTTTCAGGGCCACCCATACTGGACTCACGAGTTCGTAGGCGCGGGTCCGTTTAAACTAGACCGCTGGGAGCTAGGTTCTTACCTAGAGGCGGTCGCGTTCGATCAGCACGTGCTGGGGCGGCCGAAAATCGATCGCGTTCGGCTGCTCTTCGTGTCGGATCAGAACACCGCCTTCGCCAACCTGCTGGCCGGGACCACCCAGGTAGCCCTGGACACGATCACGTTCGCCCACATGCTGCAGCTGAAGCAGGAATGGGGGCCGACGAACCGAGGGACAGCGGGCATCACCGTAGCTTCGCTTGCCGCCTCCTATATCCAGCACCGCCCTGAATACGCAAGTCCGCGGGCGATCCTGGACCTCCGTGTACACAGGGCCCTGGCCCATGGCATCGATAAGCAAACCTTCGCTGAAACGGTCTGGGCGGGGGAGCTTCGGGTCCTCGACACCATATTTGAACCGGGGACGGACTATTACCCAGCGATCGACCGCGCGATCACCAAGTATCCATACGATCCACGCGTGAGCGAGCGATTGATGAATGAAGCCGGCTACACGAAGGGGTCAGATGGCCTCTTCCCCAGTCCCGTGGAGGGGAAGCTGACTTTCTCGATCATGTCCCCCCAGGCCCGACGGGAAATGCCCGTGCTCGCGGCTAACTGGCGACAGGCCGGCTTCGACATGCAGGAGCTGCCCCTCTCGGCGGTCGAGGAACGCGACCCTCAGGTACGGGGTACGTTCCAATCCCTTTACGTCCAGGCCTCCGGCCTCACCGAGGTCCAACAAACCGCGCGCTACCGGGTATCGGAGGTGTCGAGCGCGGAGACCCGCTGGCGGGGCGAGAATGTAACGGGCTGGAAGAATCCAGCCTACGACCAGCTGGTGGATGCATTCACCGTCACTCTGGACCCGAACGAGCGGGTGCAACAGCGAATCGAGATAGCGAAGCTCTTCAGCGACGAGGTACCCGCCATCATGCTGACGGACAACCCAAACACGCACGCCTACCTGTCATCGGTCAAGAACATTTCGCCGCGCGTCCCTTACCGAACGACTGGTCGGATCACCTGGAACATCGAGCAATGGGACCTCCAATAGCACGAGCGATCTTGCCGGCGGCCAAGGCCCGCACGCAGAGGCGAACGGAAATCGGGGTAGAAAACAGGGAGAGCATCAATGGCAGCCACGGAGTCGCCCGAAACCAAGCAATTCCGCGATGACCAAACCATTAGCGACAGTACAGAGGAGCGCGGCGGCCATCAGATGCTCACCACGTCCAGCTGGCAGGTCATCAGCATCCCGGACAACATCAGAGTCAAGAAGTCGGGCTCCTATATCGCCCTGACGCACAACCGCAATGCGCAAACCGCCATCAACGTCTACACCCCACGCCGACGGGACGAGATGCACTGCCATCCGGGGTCCGAGCACATGTTCATGGTGTGGCAGGGGCAGCTCACGATTCGAGGAATCCACGAGGGCGAAGAGGTTACGCTCAAGCCCGGCGAGCTGATTCACGTCAAGGCGGGACACTACTACCAGCTGTGCAACGACACCGACGACATCCTTGTCCTCTACCAGGTCGCCACTATCCCGACCAAAACGGCGCCCGTCGGCCGCCGCTCCTTCCGCCGCGCCGGCGACGTCACCGCCGACGAGATTAACGACCGAGGGCTGGCATAGCTCCAGATCGCGTTCCAGTTCCGCTTGACGAAGGAGGTCTCAATGACAGCCGTCCGAGTCGTGGTTCAGTTCACAGCAGACAGCGCCGCATTAGCCGATGAGCGAGCAAAGGAGCTTGCCGAGCGCGCCAAGTCAGTGCGGCAGGAGCCCGGGTGCTTGCAGTTCGAGGCCTTTCGGAGCATGTCGCGCCCCGAGCAGTATGCGCTCATCGAGCTTTGGGAGAGCCAGGAGGTACTGGACGCGCGCAATCAAGCGCGGGGTGGGGTTCCTCCGGCTCCGACTGGCATAACCAGGACCATCGAACACTACGAGCATCACCCCTGATCACGCTCCAGGTCTGCCAGCGCTAGGGTCGCAACGAACCGCGGGCAGGGGTTCGGCGTTCGAGCCCGCCTCGGAGGAGCAATGCAGATCGGTAATTTGCGAGTAGATTCAGTGTCTGATGGGGTCGGCTACTTCGACCCGGGAGCATTCCGAGGCACAACCCCAGAGATGTGGGCGCAGCACGAACAGTTTCTGACCCCGGAAGGCAAGATCGAACTGGCCGTAGGGGGTTTCCTGATCCGAGGTGTAGGCGATCGTGTGGTGCTCGTCGACAACGGTATCGGCGAAACCGATCCGGGCAGTCGCTTCCGCGGCGGCAAGCTCATGGAAAGCCTGGCGTCATATGGTCTGAAGGCCGAGGACATCACCGACATGGTGTTCACCCACCTGCACTTCGACCACATCGGTTGGACAACACGCGAGGGTATCAACCAGTTCCCAAACGCTACCTTCCGCTGTGACTCGCGAGACTGGACGCACTTCGTGGGGACCAACGAGCGCGTGACCGCCACTATGCTGCCGATCCAGAATCGCGTTGAGACGTGGGATACGGGTGGCCCGCTCCTGCCGGGTATCGATACCCAGGTCGCGGCGGGCCACACTCCGGGCAGTACCCTGCTCGTGCTGTCGTCTGGCACAGCGCGCGCCCTCCTGCTTGGGGACGTGGTGCATTGTCCTGTGGAGCTACTCGACGACGAGTGGGGTGGTTTGGGCGACGTCGATCCCGAGCTCGCCCAGCGCACTCGAGTGGCGCTGGCCCGGGAAATCGAGGGCACAAACACGCCTGTCGCCGCGGCCCATTTCCCCGGGATGGTCTTTGGCCGCTTGCTGGCGGCAAACGGCAAGCGCCAATGGGTAGTCTCAGGGGGCGGCGGCAACTAGTCGCGCAGGTCACAGCTCTGCGAGGAAATGGGCGACCTCGTGGTTGAACGCGGCCGGATTGTCCGAGTGCACGAAATGCGTGGCCCCTGGGATTTGCACCCAGTGTATTCTGGGATTGGCTTTGACCATCAGCTCGGCGCAGCCACTGCCGGAGCGTTTCCGGGGTCATACCCAACTTCCCCCACGATCG
>DASXTD010000790.1:0-3785 GCA_036505655.1 Chloroflexota bacterium | reverse complement strand
TTGGCCTGGAGCAGCAGAGTCCGCGCCAGCACACTGATCGTCCGCCGCGCGCTGTCATACTCCCCTCTGGCCACGCAATCGCGAATAATGAGCCGCAGCAAGGCAATCTCGTTGCCCAGCCCCTCCATCGCCCGCGCCCGTTCGATCAGTCGTCGGGCTTCACGGCTGACTCGCTGCGCCCAAACGTCGGGCGCGTCCGGGCCCTTGAACCACGCAACGTGATAAAGGCACATCTGCGAGCCCGGAGCCGCTTTTCGACGGCACCGCTTCCCACGTACGACTGCGATGCATTGCAAGGCGCTTCGTCCTAGAACTGACGTTCATCGAGAATACCACACGCCCTACACAATCGGTGCATTGGCCGAGCCGCTCGGCGGCCTAGACTCCGTAGAAGCGCTCTACGTTGGTGATGAGCAGCTTCTGCTTCGACTCAGCCGCCACGTCCGTGCGCCGCTCTAGCTCCGCGACCGAGTCCCATTCGCGGTCGCCGTGCGGAATGTCTGACGCGTACAGGAACTGGCCGTCGCCGACCTGCTCGATCGCCTGGGGGAGCAGGCGGTCGTCGACTTCGAACCCAAAGTACACGTTGCCGCCCCGCACGTAGTCGAGCGGTCGTTGCTTGGCTCGAACCGGCCAGCGGCCTCGCCCGACTCCCACCTCGTAGTAGTGCTCCATGCGGTCCAGGATGAACGGGATCCATTGGCAACCTGCTTCCAGGAACGCGATCCGCAGGGTCGGAAAGCGGTCCAGGACGCCGCTGCCCACGACATGCACGAAGCCCGTCAGCAAGGTCATCGTGAAAGGCAGGATCAGCGAGTCGTACACGTTGGCGTATAGGGAGCCCAGCGCCGGGGAGGACCAGCCTACATGGACCGCCAGCGGCATGTTCTCCTCGCAGAGCGCCGCGTAAAAGGGATCCAGCCGCGAATCATCCAGAGTCTGCTCGCCCACCGTGCCGAGGATCATGCAGCCCAGGGCTCCCTCGCGGTGCCCTCGGCGAACTTCCGCAACCGCATCGTTCACGTCGCCCAGGTTGACGGTGCACACCCATTGCAGCCGATCTGGCTGCTGGTTGCAGACATCGGCGATCCAGCGGTTGTAGGAGCGACACATCGCGGTGCCGAGGCGCGGGTCGTCCGTCAACGGATAGGCCAGGAATAAAGTTGGATAGATCACCTGGCGATCGATACTTTCAGCATCCATCTGCTTTATGCGCGCTTTCACATCCGTCAACGTGATGCTCCCGAGCTCATCGTGTTTGGTGGCGGAATAGGCGGACGGGATTTCGCCCATGGCGGCTGGAGTAGCGAAGTGATGGGCGCCTCGCCCGGTTCGTCGGGGCCAGACTCTGCCATCGATGACCCAGACCGGCCCCTGGCCCGGGAGCTCTACCACTTGCGGCTTCCGCTCTCGAAGCTCCGGATCAAAATATGTATCGGCAAACGTCTCGGGTGATTCCTCAACATGGGCATCGGCGTCATAGGCTCGCATCATGGCCTCCAGGGTGCTCTCTCAAACCTCTCGACCATGCTACAGCGGGGCTGGGATGTCAGTCAGCTTCAATTCCTCGGCGCAGCGGAGAAGAGCGGCCCACTCTTTGTGGTCGATCTCGATTCCCTCCCGCTGGCTGCGCTTCGCCTCGTCACGGGCACGCTCGCCTGGAATGAGCATGGTGTCGAATTCGGGCCGGAGCTGGCTGCTCCTGACGTGCGCCACGAACTCCTCGATCTGATCGAGGAAATGGTCGAGCGGCTGAAACAGGTCCACGCGATGGGCCAGGAAGTAACCGCCATTGATAGCCGCGCCGCCCTTGTCGGCCCACGCTAGCCCCAGACCATTGCCGACCAGAATGCCGCCCAGAATCTCCGTCATCAGGTGGACGCCCGATCCTTTGTAGCCCCCGAACGGCATCAGAATGCCGCGCGGCCGGGCGTTCATTACCGCGAAATCGGTGGTGGGATTGCCTGCGGCGTCCAGGATTACTCCATCTGGAATCGGCTCGCCCTTGGCGCCCCGGCGGTTTAACTCGCCCCGGCTCATGGCCGCCGTCGCGAAATCGAAGATGACGTGGTTGCCGCCCTTGCCCGGAATGCCGAACGCCATCGGGTTGGTGCCGGCCACCCCGGTCATGCCGCCATGGGCCGGAATCGAAGCGCCGCCCGTGCTCACGGTCGCGATGCCGATCATGCCGCGCTCCGCCGCCATCTCCACGTAGTCGGCGAGCCGTCCCACGTGGCCCGAGTGGAACACGCCCACGACTCCGATACCAACCGCCGCCGCCTTGTCGATTGCGAGACTCATCGCCTTATGGGCCACTACCTGGCCGTAATAGAACTTGCCGTCGATGGAGGCTGACACGGGTGTTTCCCGGACGATTTCTGGCGGCTGGCTCGACTGGACGAGGCTTGTCTGCTGACGCTCCAGGTAAGCGGGGATGTGCGCCACGCCGTGCGCCGGGTAGCCATGCCGGTCGGCCTGGGTTAGGAGGTGGGCGGTAACGCGGGCGTCTCCCTCCGGCAGACCCGCCGCCATCAAAATCCTAGAAGCGAAATCCTCGATCGCATTCGAGTCGAAACGAGGCAAAGTCCCTCCTCGGCGGTCTTCATGCTGCAAGGCGGATACTACCGGCGGTGTGGCCAGCAAGCAACGCGGCGGGTTTATAGTGATGCCCCTCGCAGATAAAACACGACTTGGAGGTGGCGCCGATGGCGGAGCTAGGCGACGTCAAGCGCGACGTGGCCATCGCGAATCGAATCCTGGCCCACGTCGGGCTCGCCACGGGCGTGACGGCGTCGCTGGGGCACGCCAGCCTGCGCGTGCCGTCCGACCCCAATCTCTTCGTGGTGAAGGGCCGCGGCTACGAGATGGACGTGCTCTCGTACATGCGGCCCCAGGACATGGTGGTGTGCGACCTGGAGGGCCGCAAAGTGGACGGTCCGCCCCAGTCCACGCAGTGCTTCGAGGTCAAAATGCACTCGTGCATCTTCAAGCTCTATCCCGAAGTGCAGTCCATCGTGCACGTCCATCCACGCTACACCATCGTGATGAGCACGCTGCAAGCCCAACTGCGGCCAATGTGCCAGGAAGGGATCCAGATCGTGCGGCATCCGTTGCCCGTCTATCCGCACGTGAAGACCGTGCAGTCTGACGAGGAGGGGATGGAGGTGGCCGAGCTGCTGGGCCAGGCGCCGGCCATCCTGCTGCGCGGACATGGCGCCACTACAACCGGCCGAACCTTGCAGCAATCGGTGATGAACATGGTCCACCTGGAGGAGCAAGCTCGCATGAACTGGCTCGCCTACTGCGCGGCGGGCCCTGACCATCCGTTCCTGCCCGATGAGTACATCGAGGAGATGACCAACCGCCCCGGGCTGGCGGACCTGCCTCATTTCGCCGGCCTGGTCCAGAGCGGCGCTGAACGGGCGGTCGGGCCCTGGAAGGACTACGTACTCCAGGTCTCCAAGGACCTCTAGCTCAGAAGACTCCTGACATCTTGATAACGAGCTGCTTACGATGCGCAAAACCGAAAGCGAATGCCGCGCGTCCGATGTGCCAAAAGTCGTGGGAACTTTTCTAGCCGCTTCGTCGTCTATGTTCACGAGCACAAACGCTGGAAGCGTTTCGAGTGCGGCGTAAGGTCCGAATTGGAGGGTTCTCGATGGTGCGCATCGCAAGTCTGATCGTGCTGGTCCTATCGATATTTCTCACTGCTTGTTCCGTGGCACCCTCGGAGTCGCAGAGCGCGGGCCCGACTGATCGAGGACTTGTGGCCCCCGGCGCGCCAA
>DASXTD010000789.1:0-1679 GCA_036505655.1 Chloroflexota bacterium | reverse complement strand
CACCGGCGTAGCCGGCGGGGAGGTCATCACGGCCACACGCGTGGGGTTCATCGGGTTGGGCAGCATGGGCCAGCCCTTCGCTGCGAATATTGCCCAATCGGACTTTGATCTCGTCGTCTACGATCTGCGGCCCGAGCCGGTCGCGGAGCTGGTAGCGCTCGGCGCCGGATCTGCCCAGACGCCGCGGGAAGTTGCCGAGCAATCCGACATCGTCGATATCGCGGTTCCGCACGAGCCGGAGATCGAGGCCCTCATGCGTGGGCCCGACGGGCTACTCGCCGGCTCACATCCGGGCTTGATCTGGGCCATTCACAGCAGCCTCCATCCAAGCAACATGCTGAGAGTGGCCGAGGAGGCGAAAGCGTACGGGGTGAGGGTGTTGGACGCTCAGTTCAGTGGCGGCGCCGGCGGCGCCCGGCAGCGCAGCCTGTGTTTCATGGTGGGTGGCGACCCCGATATCCTCGAGCAATGCCGCCCCGTGCTGGAAATGGCAGCGGGGCCGATCGTCCTGCTCGGTGCTGTGGGCACCGGCGCGTTGGCCAAGATCGTCCAGAACACCATGCAGGCGCTGAATCTGCTGACCGCGGCCGAAGGATTTCGCCTGATGGAGAGCGCAGGCGTGGACCTGGAGCTATTCCAGGAAGTGGTTCGCACCACGGGCGCGCAAAGCCGCATGGGTGATGCCTACCTGCACCAGTGGGGCTTGCGCCCTGTCCCGTCGGTTTACTCGCTGGCGATCAAGAACGTGCTGGACGTGGCGCAGACGTATGACCTCGATCTCCCGGTCGCCGCTGCCGGCCTGCAGGCGATGGCCAAATCAGATTCGCCCGGCGAAGCCTAGCCAGCCGCTACGGGAGCGAGCCCGACCCTTCGAGCACGGGGTGGGGCTGCCACCAGGCCCCGTCGGTTCCCGCGAGCTCATCAGCCACGTAGTGGCAGTACGCTTCCCAGTCGGTCCCCTTCGGTGCGTGGATCACGAACGGGGCGATCGGAAGCTGGTTCCGGGCCGGGTCCCGCACTACGTTAGCGGGCTCTTTCCCCTCTTGCAGATCCCGAATGGCCTTCAGCATGACCTGGCGCGCTCGGGCCACCGGGAGATCCAGCGGTGTGAGGTGCTCTGTCGTCCGGTCCTGAATCGCCCCTTCCCCTTCGGTGGCCCATTTGTCGTGCACCGTAAAGTCCCGACCTAATCCCGCGAATGTAACTTCGACCTGCTCTTCGCGATCCTGCAGGTACCTGTTGGTGAGGTTCCGAATCGGAACGTAGTCCACCATCTCGGTGCGGGATCCGCGGTTCATCGGCTCCCGCCGGCTGTAGTCGAACGTGTACTTCCAATGGTGGGTGTCGTCGATCGGCACGTGCCAGTTCACGGTATAGCCGGCCTGGTCGCGGGCGTCGGTCACCCGACCGTTGGCAAAGGCGGACAGGTTCGGCAGCACGAACTCGACGGTGGTGAGGATCTCCCCGTCGAAATCAGGCCCTCCCCGGATCTTGCCGCTCCAGAGCCCATACGGAGTGAGTGCGACGGGGGCCGAGGTGACTCGGGGCACCAACCCTTTGTGGCGTAGCGGGTCGCCCGATTTCACTCCATTCTGGCTCTCATCTTGTCCCTGCATGTAGTGGAGAAAGTTCAGGTGCGAGAGGTCGTAGTTGCCCTCATTCGCTTGCAGGTAGTTGCA
>DASXTD010000788.1:0-7241 GCA_036505655.1 Chloroflexota bacterium | reverse complement strand
GGAGTGGACGGAATCGATTCCGCCCTCGATGGCCTGCACGAAATTGCAATCCTGAGTGCTCCAGGATGCGAACAGGTGGCCGTCTGGCACTCGCATCCACTCGAACTCGGGCAGCTCCGGCAACCCGGTGTTTGTGCCACCATCTGGAACCTCGCTTCCGAGAGACGATCCCGAATTGGCAGCGGCCACTGCCCGCGGTCCCATGTAGGTCCAGCAGACGCCCGCTCGCTCCACCACGGGATACGAGCGCAGGTGCACGGTGTACTTGAAATTGCTGTCGGCCGGCTCGGTGGGGCACTCGACGCACTGGCCACTGAAGTCGTACTTCCAGCCGTGGTAGACGCAGCGGAGACCGTCTTCTTCGTTGCGTCCGTAGTAGAGGTCGGCTCGGCGATGGGCACACAGCGTGTCGAGCAGGCCGACGTTGCCGCTGGTGTCGCGGAAGGCGACCAGATTCTCGCCCAGCAAGCGCACCCGCACCGGCACACAGTCGGGCCCACTGAGGTCGCTCGACAGCAGAAACGGCAACCAGAATCGGCGCACCAACTGCCCCATGGGCGCCTGACCCTCGACCCGAGTGAGCCTCTCGTTCTCTTCAGCAGTCAGCATGATCAACCTCGCGTTCAAGCCTGACCGGTGATTGTACGAGGGGAACGCCCTCACCCCAACCCCCTCTCCCAGAGGGAGAGGGAGCAGTAGCCCCGTGCCTCTCCCTCTGGGAGAGGCCGGCCGCCGGCGCGAAGCGCCAAGGGCGGGTGAGGGCGGCCACTGCCCGCTAGACTTCGTGGGCGGGGGCGAGGATGCAGGGAAACTCGGGATCGCCTTCCTCGATCTGGAGCGTGGCGTGCCCGATCTCGAAGTGCTCGTGCAACTCCGCGCTGATCTCGTTGAGCAGCGAATCGGTGGCTCGCTCCGGCATGACCAGGTGGACCGTCAGCGCCGTTTCCGTCGTGCTCATCGCCCAGATATGGAGGTCGTGGACCTCCGCGACGCCTGTAACCTGGGAAAGATAAAGGCGGACGGCGTCGATGTCGACCCCCCCGGGCACCGCGTCCATTGCCAGATCGACTGCGTCGCGAAGGAGCCCCCACGTCGTCAGCAAGATCACCACGCCGATCACCAGGCTGATGGCGGGATCGAGCCACACCCAGCCCGTAAGCAGGATCATTCCACCGGCCAGCACCACTCCCAGAGATACAAGCGCGTCCGAGGCGAGGTGCAGGAAAGCACTGCGGATGTTGAGGTCGTCCTCACGTCCGCGGAGGAACAACAGGGCGCTGATGGCGTTGACCAGCACACCGGCTCCGGCGACGATCATCACTGTGGTTCCAGTGACCGGAGAGGGTTCGAGTAACCGGTGGATTGCTTCCCAAGTGATCCCGACGATGACCAAGAGCAATACCACCGCGTTGACCAGCGCCACCAGGATCGAGGACCGACGCCAGCCATAGGTCCGCCGTGCGGAAGGAGCCCGACGACTTACAACAGCGGCACCCCAGGCAAGACCCAGCGCCAGCACGTCAGTCAGGTTGTGACCGGCATCTGCCAGCAGGGCCAGCGATCCCGACAGGAATCCGAACCCCGCCTCGACAACCACGAGGCTCAGGTTGAGGCAGAGACCAATCAGAAAAGCGCGATCGTACCCTCCAGCCACCGGGCCATGAACGTGGGCGTGAGAATACGCCTCGTGGGCGTGCTGCGATCCGGTCTCATGTACCATTACTTCGAAGCCTCGATAGGCAGTTGGGGCATTCTAGGAAAGATTCGATCATTACGCAATGACCGAAACATTGGGCTTAGGGCCAACCTTGGCGGGGAGGCTACCTACCGCGGGTGACGAAGCCACGCCAGCCGACCCGCTGCTCTCCGAAGCCGTAGCGACTGATTTGGCCGACCTGTTCCGGGCACTGGCTGACCCCACCCGGGCCCGCATCGTCTATGCGCTGTCGCAGTTGGAGATGACCACGTCTCAGCTCGCCGAGCTGCTGGAGGTCGGCCCACCCACGGTTTCCCAGCACCTGCGGCTTTTACGAGCGCTGCGCCTGGTTAAGACGCACCGTGACGGCCGCGAGGTCTTCTACAACCTCGACGATGCCCATATCCGGCTGCTCGTCAGCCTCAGCCTCACCCACCTGCGCGAGCGCCCAGGCAACATCAACTGAGACGCCCAACTTACGCGCTGTCTACGCTGGAAGCCAGACGGCTGAGCAGATCGTAGAAGGCTTCGGGTTCTAAGGCTGCCAGCTCCGGCACGTTGAGCGCGAGCGATAGGTGCGTGTCTCGGCGACGGACGCTTAGCCGAATGAGATGCTGCCGCTGGGTTTGCAGGTCACTCAGCAACTGACGCGCGAGTGCAAGGCTGCTCGGAGTCGCCGGGGCGATCCGAAACTCATCGAACGGTTCCTCATCCCACCCTTCCAGACGTGCAGCGTGCTGCGCATCGCCCGCGAGGACTGCCCGAGGGCGATAGAGCTCCAGGCCCGACAGGGGCTGGCTTTTTAGCACCAGCTGAGCCAGGACCATGTCGCGCCGCCAGTTCAAGCGGTTCCACAGCCAGATCACAGGTACGTCCCAAGATTCGACCAGGCCGATCAGAGCAACCGATCGTATTGCGGGCGTGGTGGCTTGCTCGACTTCCAGACGGAATGAATGCAGCGTAAACCACTTGATGGCCTGCTTGCCGCCCATTTTGTCGGCGGCTCGCTTGCACCAGCGAGCCAGGCGGCTCCCGCGCCGTCGCATCAACTCGTTCCCGCCCACGTACCAGAGGAGCAACCCCACAGCCAACACCCCAATCAACGGCAATGTCAGGCGATCGAGCACGAGTTTCCCTCAAACCACGAAGAATGTAGTGCTATAGTGGTGCCGACACCGATCACGAGCAGGCATATGGCATACGTTGCGACTAAGCCGGCCGCGAAGATCGAAATCATTACCTATGCGCCGACCGAGTTCTACCATTGCCAGCATTGCGAAATCGTGTGGAATCATCTCGATTTCGGCCAGAAGCTGCACGCCGAGCAGCGCGCCCAACAGCTCCCCGCCGATCTGCTGGCCGAATACACGGCCATCTCTGACTGGGTACAAACGGCTTTTCAGCGCTACGACGAGCGCCTCACGATCAAAGTAGTCGATGCCGTGTCCATCGAGGGCTTCATCAAGTCCCTTCGCTATCGATCCCGGCACTTTCCCTTGTTCGTCGTAGATTCAACCGAGCGGATCCAGGGCTTCGATCCCGCCGAGCTCGATCGAGCGCTGGAGCAGCGGCTCGGCCTCGGCGCGGCGGCCTGAGCAACAAGGAGGTGCAATAGAAATAGCGTCGCGGCAACGAGCCGGTAGGCCAGGCTAGTCAGGGGGGAGAGAGCCATGGGCAACACGCTGGTAGCGATCATCATTGGCATCATCGCGATCTACGTGGGCTACAACTTTTATGCTCGGCGCGTAGACCGCGACATCATCGGTGCGGATCCGAACAAAGCGACGCCGGCCCGGTTGTATATGGATGGCGTCGACTTCATGCCGACCAGCCGCAACATCCTATACGGCTATCACTTCAAATCCATCGCCGCGGCCGGCCCCATCGTGGGTGCCATTACGGCGGGTGCCCTCTGGGGATGGATTCCCGCCCTCCTGTGGCTCGTGCTCGGGGTCATGTTTATGGGCTGGGCCAGCGATTACAGCGCCATCGTCGTCTCCGTGCGCAACGATGGCAACTCCCTCTCCGCCATCGCCCACCAGCTGATTGCGCCGCGCACTCGACGGATCCTGCTCCTGTTTATCTTCTTCTACTTGCTGCTGATTGCTGGGGCGTTCGGCAACCTCATCGCCGGTGCGTTGGCCAATCCCCGCGTCCCGCTGGGCATCATTGCCATCGCGGTTATGGGTCTCGCCGGCGGCCACATGCTGTACCGCATGAAGCTCGACCTCATCATCGTCACGCTCATCACGGTGGGAGGCACATTGCTCTGCGTCCTCCTGAACGCCGACGTGAACGGCATTGTGGCCAGCGCGTTCAAGTCCTTCAACGATGGACTGAATGGTCTAGCGCCGGGTGGCATCACGACAGTCCTCAATCCCACGCTCCCGGCCGCCGCGCAGAACGTGCCGATCACCGTGAGCTACGTGTTCTGGCTACTGTTCATGTTCCTGTTCTGCTACTTCGGAGCCATCCTGCCGATCTGGCGCTATGCCCAACCGGTGAACTACATCGGCTTCTGGATCACCGGCTTGACGATCGTGCTGGGCGGCCTGGGCGCCTTCCTCGCCTTCTTCATCAAGCCAGAGGTCGCTACCTTCAAGCTGGATGGATTCATCGGATTTGGCGGCCCGGCTTCCGTCGCTGCTTCCGGCGCCCTCCAGCCCCTATGGCCGATGCTGTTCGTCACCATCGCGTGCGGCGCCATCTCCGGCTGGCATGCCTTGATTGGGTCGGTGGGTACTGCCCGCCAGATCGAGAACGAGGCTGACATGCTGCCGGTTGGCGGCGGAGCAATGTTCAGCGAGTTCACGCTCGGCTTGCTCTCACTGCTCGCATTAGCAGTGTCTTCCAGCCCCGTTGGTGGTGCAGGGCAGTTCGCTGCCGGGATTGGAGACTTCCTCAGCGTGTTCGGCATAGACCCTACCTACGGGTCCGCGATCGGCCTGGCCGCCTTCGTGGTGATCGTCATCACCGTCACCCAGCTCGTGTTCCGCTTGATGCGAGTCACCCTGGCTGAGGGCCTGGGCGAGCGCAACCCGCTCTGGCGCAACATTCACTTCAACACCCTGATCGGCATGGCGGCCACGTTTCTGCTGGTGGTCTCCGGCACCTGGGTGTACATCTGGCAGCTGTTCGGCGCCGCCAATCAACTTTTGGCCTCGCTCAGCCTTCTGGTGGTAACCGTCTGGCTGGCCTCCACGCGCCGCAACCCGACCTACGCCGCCTTGCCCTGCATCTTCATGTATGTCACGACCATGGCGGCGACGCTGGTTACCGCCTACAACCTGTACGCCACCGTCTTCATCAAGAAACTCGGTGTGGAGGGGGGCGAGATCGCGGTGGTGGGGAGCGCTATCACGATCGGGATCGCGGCCGTTCTCTTCATCGCCGCTATCTTCATCGGATTGGATGGGATCCGCGCCTATCAGCGCTATCGGCAGCAGCCGCCCGAAGTGGCTCCGGCTGCGGCGCCCGTGACAGCTTAGGAGCCAAGGTTGGGGGCGAGGGAAATCAACAGTCCCCTCGACCCCCATCTGACTCGTCTGCTCGAGCGTGCCCGTGCGGCGCGCTTGGCTCTGGCCGAAATGTTCTATGGGATGATGGGCTTCGAGTTCGAGCGCGAGGCGGCCCACATCCGCTCCGATCTGGAGAACCTGTTCATCTTCATGCTGATGGGCGACTACCTGGGAGTTCCCATCATCCCTCCGTACTACAATCTGCGGCTGCTACCCTATCTGGTAGGGACCATTCCTTACTGGCAGCGACGAATCCTCCGCGAGCGGCACCGATTCGAGGGCGAGGAGTACGATCTGCACGGTCTATGACCACAGGGAGGCTTGAATGGGACTGCGCGAGCTGCTGAACTCCGCTAAAGAAATCATGTACGGCATGGCGTCGCATGACATGTCGCGTTACGCCATTCGCACTCGGGCCAGCATGGAGCACCTGTTCATCCTGATCACCATGGGCGACCTGCTCGGCGTGCCCATCCTGCCGCCCTACTACAGCCTGCGGCTCCTCCCCTACGTTGTCCCCCAGATCAGTACCTGGAAGCGGCGCATGTTGCGCGAGCGTGACATCGCGGACGCATTGGGGTGACAGCTGCCCGGACTGACCTCGCCCGAGTGTTCGACGCGAATCCGAATCGGCGCTACATCATGTTTGGCGGCAAAGGCGGCCTGGGCAAGACCACCTTCTCGGCCGCGACTGGGTACTGGCTGGCCAAACAGGGCCATCGCGTCCTCGTGTTCTCGGTCGATCCGCAGGCCAGTCTGTCCGACATCTTCCAGCAGGACATCTTCGGCAAGGGCGCCGTGAAGATCATGGACAATTTGTGGGCCCAGGAAATCGACGCCGACAGCCACATCAAGGCTTACCAGCAGGAGATCCGCCAGAAGATCCTCGACATGTGGGGCTTCGACCAAGTTCCGGAAGAAATCGAGAGCTACATCCAGGCCGCCAGCGCCGAGCCGGCCATGGAAGAGAGCGCCATCTTCGATGCTGTGGTCGATATCGTCGTCCAGGCCGATTACGACTACTTCATCTACGACCTGGTCCCGCTCGGCCACGCCCTCTACTACCTGTCGATGGCCAAGGTTTACGACGAGTGGATCAACAAGATCACCCATCTGCGTGAGGAGATGCGGGAGTACGAGCAGGTGGCCAGCGTGATGAAACGCCAGAAGGTCACCGAGGAAGACCAGATCCTGGGCGAGCTGCAGCTGATCAAGTCGCGGATCAACGCCTCTTCGCAAATTCTTACCGACAAGCAGAAAACCGCCTTCTTCTTCGTCGTCGTCCCTGAAGAGATGATCATCATCGACACCCAGAAGGCGGGCGAGCTGTTCAGCCGCTTCGACGTTCCCATCGCGGGCTACGTGGTCAATCGAGTCGTTCCGGCCGAGCTAGCCCAGCAGAACGTGCCCGACTACCTGAAGAACCGGATCGCGATGCAGCAAGGCTACATGGATAGCATCCGAAAAACCTTTGGGAACCAGGTGCTGGCCTACGTCCCCGAGCTGGAGCGCGATGTCACCGGCCTTCCCGCCATCGAGCGTCTGGCCAACATCATGTACGGCCCATGAGCGCGCCCACCATCTCTGCCACTATGGCGGAGTACATGTCCGGCCATTCGGGGCTCAAATACGTCTTCTTTGGCGGCAAGGGCGGCGTGGGCAAGACCGTCATGGCCGGGGCCACGGCGCTGTGGGCAGCCCAATCCGGGCGCAAGACACTGCTCGCCTCCACCAATCCCGTCCACAGCCTGAGTGGCATGCTCAACCAGGATGTCTTCGGCCGTCACATCCCGGTGACCGGCGTGCCCAATCTGCTCGCTTACGAGATCGACACCCATGACACAATCGAGCGGTCCAAAAAGGAGATCCGCGACAAGATCCAGTGGTTCCTTAAGTTCGCCGAGATTAGCTCCAAGGCGGACGAGTTCGTGGAGTCAGCCACCATGAACCCAGCCTTCGAAGAGTCGGCCATGTTCGAGAACATGATCGACCTCATGTTCCGGGACGAGTACGACACCTACGTGTTC
>DASXTD010000787.1:0-4522 GCA_036505655.1 Chloroflexota bacterium | reverse complement strand
GCAGTCCGATGACAACCGTCCCATTCCTCTCCCATCGCAATGGGAGAGGCTAGGTGAGGGCACCTCGTCCCCATTTCATCCCCTCCCGCTCGGCGGCGAACAGCAGGCTGAGGACGTAACTCATCCCCTCCCCCCTCGCGGGGGAGGGTTAGGGTGGGGGGGAATCTCCACTGACCTGCCCCTCACCTCCCGGACCACTGCCCCGATCCTCGTCGCCGGCATCGATCTCGCCGGCGAAGATGAAGAAGCCGAAGACGCAGTCCTTCGTTCCCTCGAGCCCCAGCGCGATTCCACGGCGGTCACCATCGCCCAGGTCACCTGGGAATCCACCCTCGGAGTTACCGAGCCCCGTATCGAGTTCGTCCATATGTACTGGTGGACCGGCCGCAAGCATCGCGAGCTCCTTCCCCAGCTCGTCGATCTCCTCAAGAACGTCTGGCGCTGCCAATCAGTAACCGTCGATGCCACCGGCGTCGGCGCCGGTATCGCCAGCTTCCTGGTTGGCGCATTAGGAGCAGACATAGTCCACCCGTTCACGTTCTCGGCGGTGAGCAAGAGCGATCTGGGCTACCAGCTCCTATCGGCCGTCAACAGCGGCCGCCTCAAAATCCCCATTGGCCATGACCCTCCACCAGAAATGAATCCCCTCCCCCCTCGCGGGGGAGGGTTAGGGAGAGGGGGCGTCCCTATTGGTCCCACAGACGACGCGGATGCCCTAACTGAATTTTGGGCCCAAGCCCGCCTCGCCCGCTCCACCCTCCACGCCAACCAAAGGCTGAGTTTCTATGTCGATCCTCGCGAGGGCCACGACGATCTCCTGATCTCCGTCGCCCTCGCCGTCGAGGCGGCTCAGCACAGTCGTCCGCGCGTCGCCACCGGCCGCCCCGCCCAGCGATGGCGACCGAAAGGATGAAGCTATGTTGTTACTCTTTTATTTGCTAGCATCCCGTGGCCAAAAGCGACGAGGAGCACCATGAGCGCCACGTCTGAGTTCCACCTGATCGACGCGACCATTTACGAGATCCAGGTTGCCCTGCAGCACAAGCAGATCAGCAGCCGGGAGCTGGTCCAGCAGTACCTCAAGCGGATCGAGGCCTACGACCGCCAGGGCCCCGAGCTGCATGCGGTGCAAACCATCAACCCCGACGCGCTGGCCGAGGCCGAGCGCCTCGACGCCGAACGCGAAAAATCGGGATCGCGTGGTCCACTCCATGGGATCCCGGTCCTGGTCAAAGACCAGATTGAGACTCAAGGCCTGACTACCATGTATGGCTCAGCGCTCTTTAAAGAGTTCGTTCCCACCCGTGACGCCACCGTCGTCCAGCGTTTGAAAGCGGCCGGGGCCATCATCCTGGCCAAGACCACCATGGGCGAGTTTGCCGCTGGCTACGTAGGAAGCGCATTTGGCTTTTGCCGCAATCCGTACGATCCCACGCGCAATCCGAGCGGCTCCTCGTCTGGGACCGGCGCTGGCCTCGCCGCCAACTTCGCCACCGTGGGCCTCGGAGAGGACACCGGCGGCTCCATCCGCGGCCCCTCCGCCCACAACAACCTGGTGGGCCTGCGGCCAACGGTTCCGCTCGTGAGCCGCTACGGAATGATGCCGGCCGCGCCATCCCGCGATACGCTGGGGCCCATGGCCCGCACCGTGCGCGACCTGATCCTCCTCCTCGACGTGATCGCAGGCTACGATCCCAACGATCCGGTAACCGCGGCCAGCGTCGGGCGCCTACCCAGGACCTACATGGAAGCTCACGATCCGGACGGGCTCCGTGGAATGCGCCTGGGCGTGGTCCGCCAGCCCCTTTCCCAGGACACCGATCCCTCGGCGGCGGATTATGGCCGGGTGCGCCAGGTAATCGAACAAGCTCTCGCGGTCATGGGAAAAGAGGGCGCCGTGCTCGTCGATCCAGTCGAGATCCCCGATGCCGTGGAGCTGATCACGCGCGGATTTGGCGAGCACGAGCTGGAAGAATCCACCAATCGCTACCTCGCCGAGCTGACAAAACCGCCGCTGAAGTCACTCCGCGACATCGTGCTTTCAGACACGGTGGTCATGAATCGGCGCATGCGGCTGGCCAATGGCCTGGGCAAGAGTACCGACGACCCTGGGTATCTCCTGGAGATCCAGGCCCGCGAGCAGCTGCGCCAGAACGTGCTCAAGCTCATGGCCGATCACGAGCTTGATGCCCTTGTCTACGCGACGTTCGACCACGAGCCGCAGATCATCCCACCCGACGTCATGACTCGCGCGGGTGCCGGCATCAACACGCTGTCGAGCGAAAAGCGCCGGCTGGCACCCGTGCTCGCGTTCCCGGCGATGTCCGTGCCGGCCGGCTTCACCCAGGGTACGCTCCCCGTGGGAATCGAGCTCTTGGGACGACCGTTCAGCGAACCCACGTTGCTCAAAATCGCCTACGGCTTCGAGCAGGCCACTAAGCATCGCCGCCCGCCGCCCACCACGCCCGCCCTGCCGGGAGAAGGTTAGTCAGCGAAACTCCCTCCCCCCTTGCGGGGGAGGGTTGGGGAGGGGGGTGACTTTGAGCTATGGGCCTTATTAATTACGCGGCGCTGCCCGAGTTTTCGATGCGGCCCGGGATCCTCGGCAAGTGGATTTCGGGGATCGACCGCGGCTCGTCATCGATCAGCGTCCTGTGGAATGACGTTGATCCCGGTGCCTCAGTCCCCAAGCACTTCCACGCCTACGAAGAAGTGATCATGGTCGAGGGCGGGCAGATCTGGGTCACCCTCGGCGAAGATACGTTCGACGTCGTTCCCGGGCAGGTAGCTATCATCCCACCGGACGTTGTCCACGCCTGGGGCAACGCCGGCGCGTCCCAAGCGCGCGTCCTCTTCATCTGGCCCGTCCTGGAACCATTCGCCCCCGGCAAGAGTACCTACGTCGAAGGCGCCCCACCCCGAGTGACGTAGCTAGCGCGCTCGCCTATTGGCGAGCCTCGAGCCATTTGCGGAGTGACTCTTGACTCTCGCCTGAGTGCCTTCCCGCCAGGAGTCCCTCGACGCTGATGTCCTCGTCGAGGTCTTCCCAGTGGATGCCATCACCGCCTCCAATGAGACGCCAGTTCGAGCGCTCCTTTGAGGTCCCATGGAGCAGCCTGGGGAACCAGCTGACGGGAACGGAGATGGAGCGGCCGTCACTGAGTTCGACTTCGAGCGTATCATCGGTGACCCTCACCGCCTCAGCGTCAGGGACCTCCATATCAACCTTCGAAGTACGCATGCCAGCCCTCCATTAGCTCAACCTGACGCTCATCCACGAGTCTTTCGACCTGTCTTAGCTCGATGGGACGGAAACCCTTGTTGAACTGCAATCGCACGGGATCGAGCCAGAATTTTGCCTTCCGCTCGTCGCGCTCAACGTGGACGTGAGGCGGCTCATCCCAATCACTCGCGTAGAAGAATAGACGATACGGGCCGCTCCGGAATATTGTCGGCATCGTTAAGGCTCGGAGCGGTGGTGCCACAGGGCCGGAATCAGCGCAGCGATCACGGCAACGGCGGCCACGCAGCCGATGCCGCCGGTGACCACGGCGAAGACGGCGCTGCTGGTCCACGTCGCGACCAGCCCCGATTCGACGGGACCAAGCTGGTTGGACGAGGCGATGAACAGCTGATTGGCGGCGTTCACGCGGCCACGCAGAGCGTCGGGTGTACCCAGCTGGATGATGCTCTGGCGTACCACGACTCCGACCTGATCGAAGACCGCGGTCAATCCGTACAGAATCAATGAGAGCGGGAACCAGACGGACAGGCCAAACCCAATCGTCGCCAGGCCATAGAGCGCGAGGGTGATAACCAGCACTCGGCCCGTGCCCACGATGGGCGGCAGGAACGTCAGCGTAACTGAGGTGATCAGTGCTCCGACCGCCTTGGCCGACGCGAGCAATCCATAGCCAGCCGCTCCGACTCCCAGGATGTCGCGGGCGTAGATAGGGAGCAGGGCATCGACGCCGGCAAAGATGACCGCGAACATGTCAAGCGTCATCGTTCCCAGGATGGCTGGGTGGCTCCACATGAAGGCGAATCCCTCTTTGACCAGCGCTAGATTGAGGCGAGCGGTCGGGTTGCTGCTGGCCGGTATGGTGATGCCGGCCAGGAACGCCAGGCCCACCAGGACCATGCCAACATGCAAGAGGTAGACGGGAGCGACGTCAAACTGCGCGATCAGCAATCCTGCCGCTGCCGGTCCCAGCACCCGAGCTAGCTGCGTCGCCACATTGGAAACCGTGACCGCCCGCTGGAAGCTGGTCCTCGCAACCACCTGAGGCAGCAGGCTCCCGCGGGCTGGGCCATCGAACGCTGAAGCCAGACCGGTGAAACCAACTGCCAGGTAGATAGCCGTCAAGCTGATCGTGCCGGTGGCCGTAAGGGCGGCGAGGAGTAGAGAGGCGCTGAACGGCGCGATTTGTGCCACTGCGATCACCAAGCGGCGGTCGCGTGTGTCGGCGAGCGCGCCACCCAGAAAGCTCATGGCGAGGTTGGGGACGAAATGGGCCACGCC
>DASXTD010000786.1:0-2697 GCA_036505655.1 Chloroflexota bacterium | reverse complement strand
AAACTTCTCTGTCTTCGTGTACCAAAAGATCACGTCGTGGTTGGACGCGAACCGATTTACATTTCCCTGAAGCTTGTTGTAGTAGTGCCACACGATCTCGTTCCGGAAGTTGTCTATTCCGAAGATCTCATCGAGCACCGTTTTCGCGTAGTGCCCGACGTGCCAGTCCAGATGGACATAGAGGCTACCCGTGCTTGATAACAGTTCGTGCAGCAGAACGCATGTCTCGTAGAACCAGCGAAGGTAGCGGTCGAGATGCGTGACGCCCCGAGCTCGATCTTCGGGGCTAACCCCCCAGGCATCTCGGTAAGCCTTCTGCTCGATGATGCTGGGCTCCTTAACGAAACCCTCGCCATCGATTTGGACCCGCATGGAGAAGTCCGCTCCAGTGTCGAACGGAGGATCGATATAGATGAGGTCGATCGCTCCCGCGAACTCATCGAGTAACGCCGGCAGGACGTACTTCTTATCACCCCAGATGAGGCGGTTGCGCCATGCTGGGTCGCGACCAGTCCGCAGTAGGTCGAGGGACCGCTGGCGGTCCTGGGCAGACTCGTTGATCGTCTCGACGGTCTGAAACGGAAGGGGCACCCGTAGAGGCGGGACGCGCCGACCGTCCCTGTCGTATTTGCCCTCCCAGATGAGCTCTGTCATTGCCCACCCCTCCGGCGAGATGCTGGTCGCCCCGAGTCAGGCGTCACAACGAAAAGCGACCTGCCCACCACATCGGCAACTGACGCATGCATGCCATGGCCGCTGATTCGACGATCGCTCGCACCAGCATAGGTGACGCTTCGTACCGAGAACTGCGCCCTGCGCGCCCTCTTGGAGGACATGGTCAAATCGTGGGTCGGTGAACGCCAAGGATGGACCAGACCCAACTGCAATCCTGAACGGCGTGGCGCCTGTCCAACAGGGGGCTGGGACCACCGCACATGGCTGCTGCCGCGGAGCACGACGAGGGGAACGGAGAGTCGCCCAGTTCGGCGTTGACCCGCCGCTTGTTAAGCCCGATCGAGTCATCCCCTCCCAGACAGCTTGAGCGCGCTGCTCCAAGTCGCCTGGTCTACAATCTCTTCCGGAGTGCGCCCACGCGAGGGCACCTGATTCTTTCCGTTTTTCGCGTGGGCACCTGACTCCCTTCCGAGGTGGGCACCTGACTCCCCGGAAAACCGAACATGCGAGGACGAGGCGTGGGCCGAGTCTGAGCACGAATCTTGGCTTGAGGCCAGCTGCTGCGGGCCCCCGGGCGGCATTTGACTCTGGATCAGGAGATCGAAGGTTCGAATCCCTTCCGCCCCAGCCAATCTGACGCCGAGACCACAACAGTTTGTGGTCTCGGCTCGTGGCCTTGATCAGCCGAGGGGCGCGGCTGGGAAAGGCGGAGTTCAGCATGTTACGGAATCTGATTCGGGAAGTCGGACGCGCTTTGAGGCCTCGGCCTCGCTCCCAGAAGCAGCCGCATCGGCAAGGATCCTCCCACCGGGATGCCAGATCGTTCTGTCGAGATCACCAGCCAAGTGCTGAAGGGGCGGCGAGGAAACCCCACTGGGATGATGTTCGGACGCTAGACGGTCACCCGGTTGCCATCGGGCTTGGCGGTTGGTTTGTTTTCGACCGAGCGGATTGCGACGATCAGACGTCGGATGTGATGGTTGCAAGATCACCTGAAGGGGGTATCCACCAAGTGCATTTGAGTCTCGACGGTGCTTCTCCAGCCGCGTCTGCGCTCATCGCCGCCAGGGACGGGTGGCACGATGGTCGCGAGCCTGCCGGGCCGGACGCGGCGTGATGCTGGCGGCGTCGGGGTAATCGCCTTTAACGTGGCCAACGAGCTCCTGATAACGCACCGGCCCCGCGATAACAGCCTGTTCGAGGGGGCCGGCAGCAGAGCAGTCCGCGCGCACGCGAGCTGCGGCGGTTGAACCGGAAAGTGAACTCATCGAGGTAGGCCTGGAGGTCATCGACCTCCACCCTGGTGGCAGTGCCCAGGAGCCAGCGTTTCGCCAACGAGGCGACCCGATGGACGCCGGGCAGGCACTCGCGCACGAAAGGCTTGGGCGCCTGGCAAGTGGCCTCGTTCGTGCTTGAACCTCCTGGCCATCGCGACTCCTCGCTCCCAAGCCGTCGCGCCGCCGCGCGCGAGAACCGGCCGACGTTCCTAATCGCCTTGACGTCGGCGACGATCAGTTCCCCGCTGGATAAGGCCAGGAATGCGGAACGACCGCCGCCTGGCGCCGTCGGGCACCACCAGGGTAGTCATGGCCTATGTGATCCTGCACACCGGGCAGACCCTGCGCGGACCCAACTACTTCGACCAACGCGCCCGGGATCACTTCCGCGGCGACTCGAGGCGCCCGCCTACGAGGTGTCGATCAGGCCCGCGGCATGATCATTTTCCAGTCAGGCGATGAAGTACCATTTCGGACATCGCGCGCAAGCGCCTGCATGCCGGGCCATAAGCCTTTGCTCACGCATGCGCAGGCTACAAGCTGCCGGCCCCTCTGTTAGCCTGGACGGCGGTTGCATGCTGCGCTACGTGGACCACCGAGAGCCCGTCCTGCATCGCAATTGCTCGGCGGTGACCTGCAGCCATTCAGCTGCGCCGGCCGAACCGCTTCACCCGGGGACAGTGCCCAATACACTGGCCGTCGAACACCCGTTCTTCCCGGACGCTAGATTGCCCTACCGTACGCA
>DASXTD010000785.1:0-1645 GCA_036505655.1 Chloroflexota bacterium | reverse complement strand
GGGTCTTGCTGCGCGCCCGTCGTTGGCCGGGGTATCGCGCGCACCGGCTTCACTTGCGGGCGCTCCGGGTGCGACGGCTGGACGTGTATGTCGCGAAGGGGCGGTGAGAGGTCGTGCTTCACGGCCTTGATGACGTCGGGTGGGCCGTGGCGGTCCTGGGCCGGCGCGGAGAATACTGTCGAGATGAGATAGAGCAACGGAACCGAACTGCGATAGAATGTCCTGCTCATAGCTCTATTTAAGACCTGCGAAACTGTTCCAGGCTAACACGACCCGTCAAGGTGGGGAAGTCTGTCACTTGGCATACGACCGGCGGCGTCTGAGTTAAAACCTGCAATGGGGTCTCCAGCGAAACGCGCGGCAGCGAAGGGGGTGTTTTGGCCGGGGTGCTGGTGTCTTTCTTGGAGTATCTGGCGTGGCTGAAGCCCCAGGTCTGTTCGGACATTCCCGGAGGGTGACTTCTACAGGGAAGCGAGCTCGGCCTGGATTCGGCAGAAATTAGTTGAGCTTAAGTCAGCCCTGCGGTGAGCTCCCGGAGCAGGGGGAGGTGCTGATCTACGATCTTTCCGGGCGACCCCAGCCCTGCCAGCTCGCCTGCCACGGTTCCCTGTGCGGGCAACCATGTAAACTTGCTTCCTAGTAACAACGGGGGCCGGACTCGGGTGTAAACCTGATTTCCGGGCTGTGGCCTCGAACCTACAATGGCGGTGAGGTTTCGTGTAGCCCGCGCCTCCCGCATGAAGCTGCTCATCGCGATTCCCGCCTATAACGAAGAAGAAAGCATCCAGAGCACCATCGCGCGATCGCTGGACGCCCGGGCAAGGATCGTGGCCCAGTCGCCGGTGACGGATGTCGAAGTCACGGTCGTGAGCGACGGCTCGACGGACCGGACGGCGGAATTGGCCAGACAATTTGAGAACGTCATCAAGCTGATCGAGTTTACGTCGAATCGGGGCTACGGCGCGGCGATTCAGGCGGCGTGGAAGGGTTCCGACGCCGACATCCTCGGGTTTCTGGATGCGGATGGAACGTGCGATCCGAATTTCTTTTCCGACCTTTGCAACACGATCGAAACCGAAAAGGCTGATGTGGTGCTGGGCTGCCGGATGAACCCGCAAAGCGAGATGCCGCTGGTTCGGCGAATCGGCAATGCCATCTTTGCCCTGATTCTTCGGATCTTCTCCTCGTCTCGGGTGCGTGACACGGCGAGCGGGATGCGAGTGGTTCGCCGCGAGAGTCTTGGCAAGCTGCTGCCGCTTCCCGACGGAATGCATTTCACTCCCGCCATGAGCGCCCGCGCGCTGCTGGGCGATGGACTCAGGATCAGAGAGATCGACATGCCGTATCACGAGCGGCAGGGCGAATCGAAACTGAAGATCGGCAAGGACGGCTTGCGGTTTCTGAAGGTGATCCTCGAGGCGACGTTCCTTTATCGGCCCTCCCGGCCCCTCGGCCTGATGGGTCTGGTTTGCCTGGCTGGAGCCGTGGGTTTGATGATCTTACCGACGGTCTATTACCTCCAAAATCAATCCGTGGCGGAGTGGATGATTTACAGATTCGTGGTCAGCCACCTGGCGGGAACCAGCGCCTGCCTGCTGCTTGCGGCCAGTTACCTGACCGGCAGAATGGTCGCGATCACGGTATC
>DASXTD010000784.1:0-3427 GCA_036505655.1 Chloroflexota bacterium | reverse complement strand
GCTACTGATAAAGACCAGCGGCAAGTTGATGAGCACGATGATCCCAAAGAACGCCCCATGGCCCTTGAGCACGAATGCCAGTGCCAGCGATAGGGTGGCAATGCCAATCCCCATCAGTACCGCAATCAGCAGGGTAACGATGGCCCCAGGGGCGCCAGTCGCGATGCGGACGCCCATCAGCATCGCGACGCCGAGGATCACCGCGCCTTGGAGCGCGCTCAGCGCGAGGATGTAAACGTACCGCCCTGCCAATAATGTGGTGCGATGGATAGGGGCAGCCAGCAGACGATCGTGAAAGCCTTGCTCGCGATCGAACAGTACCTCGATGCCACCCGAAATGGCGCTGTTGAAAACGGTCATCACGACGACACCGGCGGTCATGAACGAGATGTAATCTGGCGCGCCGCCAGTAAAGCGAACTCCAGCTCCTGCAAAGAGATTCCCGAACAGGACTAGCCAGAGAGCCGGCTGGGCAACCGCCGCCACAAGCTGCATAGGATCGTGGCGCAAGTGCCAGAACCAGCGGCGAGCGATGGCCCAGGTTTCGGGTGCGTAGGTCATGCTCATACAGATTATTCCTCTCTCAATGCGTGGCCGGTGTGGTGGAGGAAGACGTCATCCAGGGTGGGGCGGGCATAGGAGACACCGGCAACCGCTACGCCCTTCGAGCGGAGGGCATCGAGGAGCGACGGCAGGACTTGCTCGGCGCCAATAACCGTGGCCCGGATGTGTCCGTCGCTGGCGCTGACTGCGCGGACTGAGGGAAGCGGCCGCAGCAGCGCGGCGACATCCTCGGTGACGAGCCCGGCGTCTTCGGACAGCCCGATGGTAACCACGTCGCCGCCTAGGCTAGCCTTGAGCTCACTGGGAGGTCCCAGGGCCACGATCTGCCCATGATCGATGATGCCTACCCGATCACACAACTGGTCGGCCTCTTCCAGATAATGCGTCGTGAGGAGAACCGTGATGCCCTGCTCCTCGCGCAGTCGGCGAATGTACTCCCACAGGTGACGTCGGGTCTGGATGTCGAGGCCCAACGTGGGCTCGTCCAGCACCAGGAGCCGTGGCTCGTGTACCAAGCCCATGATGAGGTCGAGCCGTTTTTTCATCCCACCTGAAAAGGTTCGGACAACCCTATTCGCTTGATCTGTGAGCTCAGCGAATTCGAGGAGCTCGTCAATGCGTGTCTTGGCCACGCGATCTGGCACGTGGCAGAGGGCTGCCATCAGTTTGAGGTTCTCGCGAGCTGACAGAACGCGGTCGAGTGCCGCTTCCTGAGTAACGTAACCGACCAACTGACGGACGGCTTGCACTTCAGACGGCAATGGGTGGCCAAAGACGACTGCACGGCCCGCGGTCGGGCGCGTGAGCCCCAGCAAGATGCGGATGGTGGTGGTCTTGCCAGCGCCGTTGGGGCCGAGCAAGCCGAAAACTTCACCCTTCTCGATGCGCAGGTCAACTCCGTCCACGGCGACGACCGAGCCGTAAACCTTGCGCAGCCCCTCCGTCTCGACCGCCCAGGCAGCGCCTGGAGGCATTTGCGGTGGCTGCTCGATGGCTGCGCCTGGGCTGGCGGCCGAGCTTCCAATCACTGTGTCTGGCATGGCTCCCCTATGGGTCCTCTTTATTTCGTCTACTGGGCTTGTGCTTAGTCGCGAACGTCCTGCAGGAACCACTCGGTGGGGACGGTGCGTCCGAAGCCAGCGGCCACAGCCCGGTCGTAGATCAGTGAGGCGACGGTGACGAATTGCAGGCCCTGCTTTCCTTCGCCGGAATCGGCCCCCGCCACACCGCCGGAACAGCTGATCTCAGCGTCATTGAGTCGGCCGGCGGCCCCGTCCATGAGCTCGTTGAGGGGGACGAAGCGGGGCTTGGGTCCCTTGTTTTCTTCACGGGCGGGCCGGGCACCCGCTCGCGCTCGCTCCAGGGCGGAAGCGTCGCCGGCCAGATAGGTGGGGAAGCCGCGCGATTGGTCGATGCGATTGCCCCGGAAGATCTGGCTAACCGGGCCGCCGCCGATAGCGACGTCGATGCGGGAGACGACCTCGGCCGCGATCTCGCCGCTCACGCAGGCCAGATGCATGCCGGGCTCGATGATCGAATTGAAGACGATAGGCTGGACGGCGTTCGTGCAGGCAGCCAGGATGTCGGCCCCGCGCACGGCTTCCTCTGGCGTCGTACAGGGCACCACCTCGACATCGAGTTGCTCGCTCATCTCGCGTGCATAGGCTTCGCGGTGGGCGGGCGTGGGGCAGTAGACCTGGCAGCGCTCGATGGAACGGACCGCGGCGAACGCCTCAAGGTGGGTACGGGCCATGCCACCGGCGCCGAGCATGCCGACCACCGACGCATCAGCCTTGGCGAGGTACTTGGCGCCGAGGCCAGCCAGGGCGCCGACGCGCACGTGCTGGAGGAAGCCGTCGTTCATGATGGCAAGCGGTTCAGCGGTCTCAGTATCGAGGAGAAAAACCAGGCCGCAGTAAAGGCCAGGCTGGACGCAATACTTGTCCTCCACCCGGGCGCCCCCATGATCGCGCCAGCTGACGACGTCGGACTTCATGCGGATGGCGTGGCGGTGCAGGCCCTTGCTGCTGCCTTCCATGGTGCCCCACTGGTAGAAGGAACCTTCGCGGCTGGTTTCGGTGAGAATATCGACGCGGGGACGGGCTACCAGGTCGCCGCGCGCGAGCTCGCGATGGCCGTCTTCGAGGGCCTTGAGCGTGTCCTGCATGGTGAGGACTTGGGCAACGTCATCATTGTTGAGGAAGAGCATGATGCAGGAGTATAAGGGGCGGGGCAGGCAAGGCCTGCTGCTGTAGGGGCAACCAAGGTTGGCCCTTTCTCGATACCATACGCCCTGTTGGTGGGGAGCCGACATTACGCCGTGCTGGTAAGGAACGATTAGAGCTGTCCAGGGAGGTGCTGAGTGCCTAGCAATGCTCAAGAAGAGATCCTGGCCCGAGTGGGGCCGGGCACGCCTTCCGGCGAGGTATTTCGGCGCTACTGGCTGCCAGTGGAGACGTCGGCCAACCTGGGTCGGGGTAACACGAACAACCCGCTCAAGGTCCGAATCCTGGCTGAGGACCTGGTGCTATTTCGAGACAGCTCAGGCAAGCCGGGGCTGCTCGCCGAACACTGCTCGCATCGGGGGACCTCGCTGTACTACGGGCGGGTCGAGGACGATGGGCTTCGCTGCCTCTACCACGGCTGGAAGTATGCTCGTGACGGCGAGTGCTTGGACACGCCCGCGGAGCCGCCGGAGAGCAACTTCAAGCACACCGTCAGGCACCCTTCGTATGCGTGCGTCGAAATCGGCGGATTGATCTTCGCCTACATGGGACCGACGGAGAAACAGCCGCCGTTTCCCCACTACCCTCAGTTGTTCCGCACGGATGGCGTGCGGTTGACGGGCAAAGGGAATCGGATT
>DASXTD010000783.1:0-6807 GCA_036505655.1 Chloroflexota bacterium | reverse complement strand
CATCGTCCACCACCAGGCTGACCTCACCCGATAGCAGGTTGGCCAGCGCCGTGTTGGCGTCGCCGATGAACGTCACGTGGATGCGGTCGATCTGGGGCCGCCCCAATGCGTGCCCATCAAAGGCTGAGACGTCGAAGTACGCACCCGATTCCCAATGATCAAGGCGGAATGGTCCTGCTCCGACGTACTCGACTGTCCAGAAAGGCAACGAGAGAAATGTGTTGGGATCCAGGCTCTGGAGCTGCTGTTCGAGCAGATGCCGGGGCATCGGAGCGAGATTCCCGTATTGCAGCTGATCCGCCTTCGGGAACAGACGCGACCAGCGAATCAGGATGGTCCGCTCGTCTTGCGCGACGATTTCGCCGATCTGGCCTTCAGGGGGCAGCTGAGCCAGGCCGAACGCCGGGGTGCCAAAGACTTGCAATGCGAACACCATGTCATTGGCGGTCAGCGGGGTACCATCGTGCCAGGTGAGGCCGGACCGGAGACGATACGTGGTCTCCATGCGGCCGTCGGGGAAGACTTGCCATGTATCAGTATTCAGGGCGGGTACGTTCTCGGACAGGTAGGGTTGAATGGTCCCGCCGCCGTCGAGGATCACGAGTCCCGCGTTGAACAGCCGCAAGCTCGTAGTCAAGGTCAGCCCGGTCGGCGTCAATCCCCGGCCGGCCACAAACGCAGGCTCCACCCTCGTGGCCATTGACAGGATGTGTTTCGTACTCGCGGTGGTAGAGGCCTGACCCGGCTGGGCCGCCGGCCCGGCGCAGGCGGTTGCCGCCCCACTCAAGAGGGCTCCCAGGACGACCAACTGCTTCCAATTCATCGTTCTCAGGGGATCAACCCACAGCTGGTGGTTTTCACGGATTCGTCCTCCTATCAAAAACGGCCGGGCCATTGGGGCCTGGGGGCTAGCTGACCAGGGTCCACTCCCAGATGTTCCACTGGAAGGAATTGCGGGCGGGCTCCTTGATCCCGCCAATGGCGCGTGATGCCGCCACCCGTGGCTGGTATTCGAGCAGCAGAACCGCTAGATCGGTGGTGTACAGGCGCTCGAGGTCGACCAGGACATCTTCACGTTTCACCGGTTCGAGCGTCTGCAGGGACAGGTTGTAGAGCCGGTCCAGCTCCGGATTGCAATAAGAGCCGCGGTTCTTGCCCGTGAACCGGTTCTGGGCGGTCGGAGCCTGATCGCAGGTCGAGTTGAAGGCGAGCACGTCGTCCGTACCGGCCGAGATGGCCACACCCGGGAAGTTGACCCTCGTCTCTACGTCGTTGGTCTGCTCGCGCGGCACCACGTAGATCGAGGAGTTCAGCCCGCCCTTGCGCCACATGTCGGAGATGATGGCCACGTCTTTGGTTCGTTCAACCGGGCCCCGCACGTCGATATCGAACGCGTTTCCCTGGGTATCGTGGTAGTTGCCATCTGAGCCCCTGGTCCAACCGGCTTCGTTGAACAGCGTCTCGGCGCGGCGAGGGTCGTAGGGATACTTCGCGATCACAGGATCGACCTTGGCTCGGATGGGCAGCCCTTCCGGATAGGAGGTATCGGCCGGGCCCCCGATCCCATGCTGGAGGGCCTCCGCCAGTTGGGGCTTGTCCAACGAAAAGCCAAGCGCCTGGCGGACGCGGACATCTTCAATCGCGCGTTGCCAGCCCGGAACGTCGCGGTGCTGGAACTCCATATAGCTAGTGCCGAAGACCGCTCGCTGGTACACAGTGCCCCCATGGCTGTCGCTCCAACGATCGCGCAGTACGAGTGCCTGCTCCACGTCGATGGAGGTGTACTGCGAGAAATCGATGGTGCCGGCCAGGAAGCCGGCCACGATCGTGTTGGCGTCGGCCACGGCTCGGTACTCGATGTTCTTGATCTTCGGCTCACCAAGCGCGAAGTTGGGGAAAGCCTCCAGGTAGATCGCCACGCCGTGCTCCCAGCGCGTCACGCGATACGGGCCGTCGCTAACGAACTGGTCAGACGTGAAGAACGAATTCTGGGCGAAGGTGCTCTTGTCCGCATTGAAAGCAGCTTCGAGCAAATGGCTGGGCAAGGGCGCTAGCTGCGTGCGCACCAGGGCGCCGGCATCCACGTAGATCTGTTTCCAGGTGATCTCGACGGTACGATCGTCCCGCGGGTTCACCTCGCTCATCAGCGCCTCTGGCAGACGGTTCGTGACGGGTACGGTGGTGTCTGCATAGACCTTCTGAGCGAACGTGAAGTCTGCGGCCGTTAACGGTGTGCCATCGTGCCAGGTGAGATTAGGCCGCAGCGTGTAGACGGTTTTCATGGTTCCGTCGGCGTTGACGGTCCAAGACCCATCGGACTGGTTGGGCAGCCGCTCCGCCAGGATGGGGAAAGGGACATCGTGGTCATCTTTCTCAGCCATGGAGACAGTAACGGGCGAGCCCAGGCCCATCCGGTCAATGCGGTCGTTTAGGAGGGGAGGGTCGATTCGTCCCACGATAACGACCGGCCGCTGGGGAGCCACCGCTGCGGGCGCCGACCCTGGTCCATTCGTGCCAGAAAGGCCCGGCGTCGCTGGGTTGCACGCCAGGAGCATCGTGGCCGAGAGGATGGCGAGGCTGACAAACTTGATCGACCCGAGGCGCATGGCCTTCCCTCTCTGTTAGAGCTCGCAGTACGCGAAGGCGTGGCCGACCGGCGAGGCCCAGACCGGGATGTAGTCGATCCAAGTGGTCTCGTGACCCTCAGAGGCGGCGGCCGCGGCGATCCACGCGCAGGTTTCTCGAGTACCCAGGGCCGGACCGCCCTGCTGCGGCATTCCCGTGATGTTGCGGTCGCGCTTGCTCGTATTCTGGCTGGTGTCGTTTGTCGGGATGACGTAGCTGTCGAAATGCTCCGCCATGCCACGGGCGTCGCCGTTTTTCAGCAGGTCGAGTGTCTTATGGTCGAAATCGACGTTGAGCCAGGCGCCAGGCATACCGGGGGTATGCCAGAGCCCGCCCGAGCCAACTATGGCTACCCGCACATCCTCAGGGTACTCGTCAATCACCTCGCGGACCGCCTTGCCGAACTGATAACAACGATACGCGGTGGGCTGCGGTGCGAAGTACAGGTTCATCATGACCGGGACGACCGGCAGCTCCCAGTTGGTGAGCTCCTCGGCAGTCCTGACCACGCCACTGGCCAGCCCGCGGTCCGGCTTCGGCATGTCCATGCAGAAGGCTGGATCGAAGCCGCGCTGCATGGTCCCAGTCAGAATCGCCACCGCCAGCTCGCGATGCCCTTTGAATGTGGACCCCGCCGGCGCGTGCCTACCGGCCTGGCCGACGCCGGCGAAGTCGGGCCGCCCGGTCGGGCCTCCCTCCCGGGCCGGCCGCTTGCGAAACTCGTCGCCTACATAGACCGCAAAAGCTGGATAGTTGTTGAAATCGAAGCACTCTAGCTGGTCGTCGCTGAAGCAGACCAGCACATCGGTCTTTAGCTCGGCGACCTTCTCGCGCAGGATCGTGAAATCTCGGTGAGTCTGGTCAGCCTTCCCGATGTTCGTCTCGTCATCCTCGATGGGGACGTCTTCGCGAACGGGCCGGGCCAACCGTCGCTTCCGCCACTCCGAACCTGGCATCGATGTCGTCCCGCCGTGGGAATGGAAGAACGTGCCGACGAGTTTGGCCATCGATTAGACGGGCCTCAGATTGAGGCCAGCATGTGGAATTGCACGTGCGAGCCGCCCTGGGCACCGAGCTTCATGATCTGGCGGGCAGGGCGGTCATTCGAGTCAGGGAAGACGCGCTCCCAGGCCGCATCGATGACGGGCAGCTCGGCGTAATCCTGCACCAGTAGGGTCATATGGCCGATGTTGTCCAGGGTGCCGCCGCCCGCCTTGACCAACCCTTCGATGTTGCCTAGCCCAAACTTGGACTGGGCCTCCACGCCCTCGGCGGAGGTGAGGCGATCGCCACTGGACGGATCAACGCCTGAGACCCCCGACGACGCGAATAGGTCGCCGATCTTCGCCCCCATCGGAATGGGATCGTGGTGGCCGTGCCCTTCGATCTCGTGATTCGAGCGCGCGCCGCCGATCCGGCCGATCACCTGGATCTGGATCTGGCCATTCATCGGGTAGCGGAACGTCTTGCGGGCCGCCTGGTAGCCACCGATGGGCCAGGCCTTCAGGTATACGTCCACCATGTATTTCTGATAGTTGAAGTCGTTCAGGTACACCCACTGGAGCACCACATCTTGGATGCCGCCGCCGGCCTTTTCCATGAAGACGCGCATGTTATCGAAGCACTGGTCGGTCTGGGCTTCGGGACCCTCCACAGTCTTGGCGGTCCTCAGATCCTGGGGGACGAGCACAGAGGAGAACACGTAGTCGCCAATCCGCACGCCATTGGGAAGCGGATCCCGGTGCGCTAACCCCTCGACCTGAATGATGTCTCGCCGGCTGCCCACCACCCCATACGCCTGGAGCTCCACCGCTTCGCCGGCCGGCAAGGGATAGGAGGTCGTCTTGCGAGCCGGGCGGTTATCGTTGGGCCAAAGCTCGAGCCACCCGGGGTTGATGTACGCGCGATACTCCTGGCTATCGAGGAAGTTGGTGACCAGTCCAACGTTATCAAGGGAAAGGCCAGCACCCTCCACGAGACTTCGGAGGTTGCGCCAGGCCAGGGTGAATTGCTCATCAGGGCTTTCCGCTAGCTTGCCGGTCGCCAAATCCACCCCACGGATGCCCGAGGTGAAGAACAGATTCCCCACCTGCACGAGATCCGGAGCGACCGCCCCGGCGGGCGCCAGGCGGGGCAAATTGAAGGCTTTGCGCTGAGTCATGCTTGCTCCTCTTTCTCTCCCACCGCTGCCATTTCTCCCTTCTGTCGCGGCATCATTGGTTCGAACGGGCGCCGCGGGAGTCGGGGTTTGACGAACCGGTGATGCGGCAAGCGCGGTCTGACGACTGGGTCTGAGCGCTGCTTCCACTCCGGCGCGAGCCAGCTGCTCATCCCGCACGGCGGTATTCCCGTGAACGCCGACCGCCCCGATTACGGCCCGCCGTTCCCCGATAGTCACGCCACCAGTGAGGGTCGTTAGCATCGGATCCGACCAATCAGCAAGGGTGCGACCATCTTGTGCGATCTGGTCGCGGTAGCCTCTGGTATCCCGCGCCATGAAAGCTGCGGAGTAGGCTTTGCGCTCGGCTTGACGCATGTCATTGACACTCGCGCCATCCATCCGCTCCGCGTAGATAGGCTCCCCGTTATCATCGGCCACGACTACGGCGATCGGCTTGTCGCCGGGCTCTACCGCACCCACCGCCGCAGCCACCGCGCGTCGGGCCGCCGCCAGGTCAATGGATTGCTCCCCGTTCATCTGCTGACCCCCAGGCCTCTCCGGTGAAATGATCCCCATGGCCTTCAAGCCAATGCCCGCCAGCTCTTCATCGCGTGCTGTGTTGTTTCCGCTCATGGCGATCCCACCCAGCACCTGGTCGCCGCGCTTCACCACGAGGCCGCCCTGAAGGCTCGTTAGCTGCGGATCGCCCCAATCACCAAGCGTTCGGCCCTGAGCTTTGACCACCTGGTCGCGAAAGATGACCGTGTCCATGCCGAGGACGGCGGCGGTATAGGCCTTGGCCCGCGACCGCCGTCCCATCCGAGCAGCCGCCCCATCGGCCCGCAAGGAGCAGACCAGGTCTCCATGCGCGTCCACAATCGCTATGGCAACGGGACTGTCCTGCTCGGTAACGGCGGCCAGGATGCCCTCGATTGCTCGCCGCGCTTCATCAATTCCGATCGATTCGGTGATGATCATTCTGACGACCTCCACTAGTCGCAGTGAGCCGCTGATCTCTCATCAGGCGAGGCTCAGCTGGTCAGGTCCCAGTCCTGCGCATTCCACACATTGCTGGCGCCCCGGACAGTAACCCCGCCATACCGTGGCCCCAGTCCCGACAGTCGGTTTTTTGCGGCGATGGGCTCTGTATCGTACATCAGCGGCAAATCGATGAGCTGATCAGACAGCCAATTCATGATGTCGTTCTCGGCCTGAACCCGGTCGGGCCGTGCGATGGCCGCGTAGTATCGGGCCGCCAGCGCGTCATAATCCGCGTTCGAATAGTTCGCGTAGTTCGCCCCGACGTACTTGGTTTCGGGGGTACGCAGCTCGCCGCTCGTGATCGTGCGGGGCTGGATCGGGCTGCGGATCACCTCGAACCCGGTGAACTGAGTTCGATACTCCAGGTCCTGCGCCAGCTGGCGCGGAATAGTGTAGGGCTGCGCCTTGATCCCCACCTGCTTCCAGTAGTCGACGATCGACAGGGTCTCGTTCACCCGGGTGGACGTGCGGATCTCCGGGGACACCACCGCGCCCCAGGCATCCCGAAACAGGCCATCAACGCCGCGACTAAATCCTGCATCCGCAAAGAGCTGGACCGATTGGCGAGGATCGAATGCGTACTGGACGATGCTTTTCTCCACGGCCGGGAACTCCGCGTCGCCCGGGGAGAGCCACGCCGTCGCCGCGATCTTGCTGCGGCCGCCGGTAAACGTCTCGATCAACTCCTGGCGATTAATCGCCATCAGCAGGGCACGACGGAAGCGCACATCCCGGATGGCGGGTGGGTTGGACCACCTTGCATCCATCTCCGGCCAGATGTGGATGGGCGCCGTCAGGTTGTACTGGACCTTCCCGTCCATCCAGCGTTCGTTGAGCTGGTCTGCCTGGTCGAGCGTCAGGCCCCTCCCCACATTTGCGTCAATCTCTCCGGACAGGAGATTGGCCAGCATGGTGTTGCCGTCGGGGATGAACTTCACGATGATCTGATCGAGCTTCGGTCGGCCCAGGAAGTAGTCATC
>DASXTD010000782.1:0-7632 GCA_036505655.1 Chloroflexota bacterium | reverse complement strand
AAGCCCGCGGGCAGATCGTCTAGCGTAAGGGCCTGTGCCGCCAGATTGGGGCGATCAGCCGCTCCCACCGGTTCTTCGCCCTGAGCCCGCACCGGGGCGGCGATCAGCACCGTTATGAGCGTGGCGCCGAGCAGCCGCCTCACCGTCTAGATTCCCCGGTCGCCACGCAGCCTTCTCCGCGCGACCTGAGTTCTCCCTTTCTGGGAGAGGGCTTGGGGTGAGGGGGACCGGAATTCTTCCGCGAACTTCGGTTTGTGGACACTAGGCAGGCTTGTAGCCGCCCATCAGCGTCTGGTTCAGCCGCTTCGAGAAGCAGTCCACCGGGCCGAACCCGGCCTCAGTAAGAATCTGCAGCTGCTCACCGACCGGCTCGTAGTAGTGGCCGGGCAGGCTGAACCGCTGCTCCTGAGGCGCATTGCGATCCACCATTTCGCCCCGCAGCACGCGAGCGGCCACGCGATAGAGTGGCCGAAGCTCCTCGCTGGTCGGAGCCACGCTATCCATATTGAAGAAGCAGCCACCCGGGGTCAGCACGCGGAAGATGGCCTTATAAAGGAGGCGCTTGCCATCGGACGGAACGTGATGGATGGCGCGCGAAGCCACTGCGACCTCGAACGGACCCACCAGATCGGCGGGTAGCGCGCCCTCAGAGAAATCGCCGACCTGGTACGAGAACCGATCGCCGAAGCGCGCCATGCGCTCCCGTCCCACCGCCATCATCTCTTCCGATGCATCTAGTCCCACGGCCCGGCCATTCGGGAACAGATCGAGTAGACCCTCAGCAACTGCGCCGTGGCCGGAGCCAATGTCCAGGATGCGGATCGGCGCGGCGCGTTCAAAGGGAATGAAGGCGGCCATGTAGGCGAACGCCTCGCGCCGCTCGGCGTCTTGCAGGTCGGTGCGCTCCACGTACTCGCGCACCTTTTCCGGGTCCGTCCAATCGTGTCCAAAGCGCTCCAGGTAAGCGCGCGCGTCCATCGCCATGCTCGATCTCCTTTTGGGGCTGTCATTCCGAGCCTGCGAGGAATCCGTAACCCCAGGCTGCGGATTCCTCCTCGCTCCGCTCGTCGGAATGACAAAGAGGGAAGCGGTTTCCTGCTCGCGATGATACGCGGGGCCATCGCGGGCCGCAATCGAACCCGCGTCTGTATCATGGGGCACGCCGGCGGGTGGGAGGGTCAGCAATGGCAGTCATGCAGCGCACCAAGGTGGCCTACAAGGATCTCCGCGAGTATCTCTCGCTCCTCGAATCGAAGGCCCTCCTCAAGCGAATCACGGCCCCGGTTGATTTACGGCATGAGATCGGCGCCATCTGCGCGCGCGACCAGGAGCGCGGCGGGCCCGGCCTTTGGTTCCAGAACATCAAGGGCTACGAGGGTAAATCACTGGTCAGCAACATCATCTACTCAGTGGAGCAGCTTGCTCAGGCCTTCAATTGCAACCCGGACGTCGACAAGATCTACGAGATAGTCGTCGAAGGACACAAAAACCGGACGCCATCGGTCGTCGTTGACACCGGCCCCTGTAAGGAAGAGAAGTACTTTGGCGCCGACGTCAACGTGCTCGACATGCCTACGCCGTGGTGGCACGAGCTTGACGGCGGCCAGTACATCGGCACCTCGGCCGGGATCATCGACCGCCACCCGGACACGGGCATTCTCAACATGGGCACCTACCGGGCGATGATCCTGGACCGAAACACCCTGACCCTATCCGGCCAGATCGCGGCTCGGGTGGACAAGAGCTGGGCCAAGGGCCAGCCGCACCAGGTGGCGATAGCGGTCGGCATGGACCCACTGCTCACGCTAGCATCGGGCAGCCCAGTGGCGGTGGACGAGAACGGCTATATGGAATACGAGGCGGCGGGCACCTGGCGTGGCAGCCCCACCGAGCTCGTCAAGTGCGAGACAAGCGACCTGCTAGTGCCGGCCCAGGCCGAGTACATCGTCGAGGCCGAGACCCTGCCCGGCGAGACCCATGTCGAGGGCCCACACGGTGAGGCAGGTGGATTCTACGGACAAAACTTGGGCGCATCACTTCTCCGGGTGAAATGCGTGACCCATCGGCGCAATCCAATCAATTACGGGATCATCTGCCTATTAGAGGAAGACTATCCGCGCTGGCTGTTCCGCTCCGGCGCCTTCCAGGACCGCATGCGCCGCGAGGCTGGCCTCGACTTCGTGAAGCAGTGCTACATGCCCGAGCTCGGCGGGCGCGGTTGGGGTGGCATCATCGTCACCGCCGACATTACCCATCCGGATCAGCCTCGCCAGATCATCGATGCCGCCTGGAAGCTGAACGCCACTCGCTGGGTCATCGTGGTAGACGATGACTGCGACCCGCGCAATTGGAACGACGTTATGTGGCGCGTAGTCACTGCGGTGAGGCCGGATCAGGACATCGTCCGAGGGCGCTCGAACTACCAAGATCGCGGCGGAAGTGGAGGCGGGGCAGGTCGCGAACGGGCAGAGGAATTTGACATTGACAGCCAGATCCCGGACCCCACCGGCCTGAACGCATCGCTGAAGTTCAAGTTCACCGACCTGCCGCCGATCAATCGCCCCACCCGGGACATCATGAGTCAGGTGGCGGCGCGGTGGAGCGAGCTCGGTCTGCCTTGAACCAGGACCCCAGAAAGGCTTATCTTAGCGGAATCTTAATTAGCGGCCAGACTTAGCAGAATCTTAATAACGTTATCGACCTATACCGAAAGACCTATCGTTTCACATCGGAATTTTAATTCCAGCTCGGTATTTCTGCTTGTTATGGGAGGGATGTATCGGTATGCTGCTGGAGATGGCCCATCAGAGAAAACCCAAGCAACGGCCGTCAGATGATCCCGAGATAACGAGGTAGCATGCTCGCCCTTCCGCCCCAAGCCACAATTCCCCGCATTGCAGCCGTAGCCGGTGTCATCGTAGTCGTTTCCGGGGCCTTAGTCGCCCGCAACATGATCGCCTCCCAGCCGCAGGCCGCACCGGCCGCTCAGACGCAGCAAGCCCCGCGAGTGCAGGCGGCCGTCGTGCAAGCGGCCCCAGCGACGCGGGGCCAGATCCGTTCCGTGCTTAGCTATGCAGGTGCGGTGCAGTCGAGCCAGCAGGTGAACCTGGTTCCCCGGGCGAACGGCATCGTCAAGTCGATCCCTGTAGACGTGGGTACCGTTGTTCAAAAGGGCGATGTGCTGGCCACGCTGGACCCGGGAACGCTCCTCGATACGCTTAATCAGGCTCGGGCTTCCCAGGCGGCCGCTCAGTCACGACTGGACCAGTTGCGAGCCGGCGCCCGGCAAGAAGATATCGACGCGGCACAGGCTCAGGTTGATCAGGCCGTGGCCAAGCTCAACGGGATGCAGGCTGGGCGCCCCGAGGATGTCGCCAGTGCCTATGCAGCTTTGGATTCCGCCAACGCAAAGCTCTCTTTGCTGGTGAATGGCAGCACGCCCGACGTGCGGGCGGCCGCCCAGGCGGGAGTTCAAACAGCGCAGACGGCGCTTCAGAACGCTCAGCAAACGCTACAAAAGGACCAGGCTGCGCTGACCAGCGCCCAAGCGAAGCTGACCCAGATGCAAGGAACTCAGGTCCAGTCCGACCTCCAGACCAACCAGGCGGCTCTCGCGGCGGCCCAGGCCACCTACCAGTCGGCTCAGTTGGCCCTCAACTGTGTGCAGACGGCCCCAGCTGGTGCCGGCCAACTCGCCGCTGCCCAGGCCTGCTCAACGAGTTTCAAGGCTGCCGCGACTTACGAAGGAGTCGTGCAGCTGGCAAACGCGCAGCTTCAGTCCGCATTGGCAGGACTGTCTGCAGCCCAAGCAAAACTCGCCCTTGGCGCCACCGGCAATACTCAGGCAGATGTAGCGGCTGCCCAAGCGGCACTGACAGCAGCGCAGACGGCCGTAGCCACGGACCAGAACAATCTTGTTTCCGCCCAGGCGAACCTTACTTCAGCCCAGGCTAAGCTCACAGAGGTGCAGGCACCCACGCCCGAGGAGATCGCGCAATCGCAGGCGACGGTTCGACAGGCGCAGCAGGCGCTCTCCAAGGCTCAAACTCCCTTTACCGATACGGACCTTGCACAGCAGCAGCAAGTCATCGTCCAGCTCCAGGCGCAGCTGGCCTCTCGTGCCGTTCCCTATACGGTGTTCGATATTCGCTCCGCGCAAGCATCCCTGGACCAGGCGCGATCGGCCACCGCGGTCGCCCAGGGCAACCTCGACCTGCTGACACTCACGGCTCCCTTTAACGGGGTGGTGTCGGCGAAGATGCTCGCGCCCGGCGCGTTCGCTTCTACCGCGACACCCATTCTGACGATGGTCGGCAGTTCGACCGAAGTCCACATCACTGTCGAAGAGGCGCGCCTGGGGCTCATACGCCCCGGGCAGGCCGTGCAGCTCGCATCCGCGGCCTATGCTGACCGGTCGTTCACTGGGCTAGTGACCAGCATCGCCCCGGCCGGAGATGCTCGAGCGCATACCTTTGATGTCACGATCATCCCAGACGACGACAGCGGCCAACTCCTGCCCGGCATGTTCCTCCAGGTGCAGATCACCGCGGCGGACAAGCAGGATGCGCTCCTGGTGCCCCGTGAGGCGGTGCTGCAGAACGCGACTGGCGCCAACGTCTTTGTGGCCCAGGACGGACAGGCGGCCTCTCGCCCTGTGTCGGTCGGGCTGTCCGACCAGACGAGCGTAGAAATCCTCGCTGGCCTGGCGGATGGTGAGCAGGTTGTCACAGTGGGCCAGAACAGCCTGAAGGATGGCCAACCAATAACTATCCCGGGCCAGCAGGGCGGACGCGGCGGTGGAGGTCAGAACGCTGGCCAAAGGGGTTAAGCGGATCCGATGACGAAACTCTCTATCGAACGTCCCCTCACGATCCTCATGGCCATTCTCGCCTTTGTCCTCATGGGCGCGGTCTCTTACACCTATCTGAAAATCGACCGCCTTCCTCCGGTCAGCATTCCGACCATCAGTGTCACCATTCAGCAACCTCAAGCGTCGGCCGAAGACGTCGAAAAGCTGATCACCGAACCGGTTGAGAACGCGATGACCGGGATCGCCGGTGTGGACATCATTTCCTCGACTTCGAGCGAAGGCCGCTCGCAGGTCCGCGTCCAGATGGTCCAGGGAAGCGACCTCAACCTTTCCTCACTCGAAGTCCAGCGGCGCATCGCCCAGATCCAGAGTCGGCTGCCCACTGATATTCTGGCTCCGTCTATCCAGAAGGCTGACCCTAACCAGTTCCCGATTCTGAACGTCGCGCTTACCGGCGCCCCTCTCGATCAGCTGTACGACGCCGCTATCAATACGATGCAGCCCAAGCTGCAATCGGTGAATGGCGTAGCGAGCGTCAACGTGCAGGGCGGATTGCAGCGGGAGATCCAGGTCCGTGTCGATTACGGCAAACTGGCTGCCTACAACCTTTCCGTCTCCCAGATTTCCAGCTCCCTCACCGCCTCCAATCTCTCCACCACGGTAGGAAGCCCCGAGCTCGGCGCACAGCTCCTCAACATCCGGGCGGTGGGCAATTTCGAATCCCCTGACCAGCTCAACAAGCTCGTGATCTCGCAGACGGCGGCCGGCCCCGTGTTCTTGAGCGACGTGGCCACAGTTCAGGAGGGCTACAAGGACGTCCGCCAGCTGCAGCGGATAAATGGAGAGCCTGCGGTCGGGCTATCCATTGTGAAGACCTCTGACGCCAATGAGATCCAGACCGCCGACGCCGTCAAGCAGGCTTTTAAGGATCTCATTCCGACGCTGCCAGCCGGGACCTCCGTCCAGATTCGCAACGACTCTTCGTTGTTCACACGGAACTCGGTTAACGCCGTGCAGCACGACATCTTGCTCGCTGTGTTGCTGGTTGCCTTGATCACGCTGCTGTTCCTGCATTCGTTCCGCAACGCCCTCATCGTCTTGCTTTCGGTCCCCACCAGCATGGTGAGCACGCTGCTGATCATGTACATCATGGGGTTCAGTTTGAACTTGATGACCCTCATGGCCTTAGCATTGCTCGTCGGTATCCTGGTCGACTCATCGATCGTCGTCATCGAGAACATCCACCGCCATCTACTCATGGGGAAGCATCCGCGGCAAGCTGCTGAAGAAGGCCGAAAAGAGATCAGTATGGCCACAGTGGCCATCGCTGCCGCCGACATCGTCGTTTACGTTCCCATTGCGTTCATGTCGGGTCTGGTCGGACAGCTCTTCCGGCAGTACGGCCTCACGGTGGTCGTGGCGACGATCTTTTCGCTCCTCATCTCCTTCACCCTGACACCAATGCTCGCATCGCGCTGGTCCAAGCAGGAGGGTGGTGAGGAAGGAAACGACACACTACTGAGCCGATTCAGCCGTTGGTGGGACAGTGGCTTCGACAAGATTCAGAACGCCGTGGCCTGGCTGGTCCCCCTCGCGGTACGCTCGCGGTGGATGGTGGTGGTCGCGAGCATAGTGCTGGTAGCTGCCGCCAGTACTATGGTTTCCACCCACATCGTGGGACTGGAATATGTACCGGGCGAGGACGTCAGCAATTTCAACGTAAACATCCAGACGCCGCCTGGCACGTCGCTGCAAGTGATCAACGCCGCCGCCACGCAGCTCGAAGCCGAGATCCAGAAGATGCCCGAGGTGGTCAGCGTCTTCAGCAGCATCTCAGCTGCCGGATCCGGCGGTGGCGGCGCGGGTGGTTCCGCCGGCCTCACTGTCCAGGTAGTGCCAAAGGATCAGCGCACACGATCCGTATTCGAAATGGCAGCCGAAGTGCGCCGCCTGGGCGCCCAAATCCCCGGTGCGCGCGTCACCGCCAGCGTTCAGAGCTCGCTACCTGGCGGCGGCGGCAGCGGCAATCTGGACGTGGACATCAGCGGCCCAGAACTAGATACGCTGCTAGATGTCGTAGGCTCTATCAAATCCGCGCTCTCAACCGTACCTGGCCTGGTGGATGTGCGAGACAACAATCTCCCTGGGACGCCTGAGCTGCGGGTTGTCATGGATCCCGCCAAGATGGCGCAGCTCAACGTGACCAACACCCAGGTAATCACTGCTTTGCGCACGACGCTGGGCGGCGCTGTGGTTACGGCGCTCCGCCCTACTGGAAAGTTGCAGGAAGACATCACGGTCGTGGCCAACCAGGCCGATCGCTACGATATGAACAAGCTCGCGAGCATCCCGGTGCGCGGCAATACGAGTGCGGTTGGCTCAGGAACAGCCTCCGCGGCTCCTCCAGCTGTTGTTACACTGGGGCAGGTCGCAACCATCGGCTACGGGACCGGTCCAGTTCAGATCCAGCGTATCAACCGCCAGCAAACCATTACTGTCAGCGGAACCGCATTCGGGCGGCCGTTGGGCGATGTGGCCCGGGATATGCAAGCAGCGATCAATTCTGTCGCGGTCCCCGCCGGCTATACCGTAAAGCCCGGCAACTCAGTCAATCAGTTCAACACCACCCTGGGAGCGCTCGGCCAGGCGCTGACCCTCTCGGTCATCATGGAGTACATGCTGCTGGTCGCCCTCTATCAATCCTGGCTCCAGCCGCTCGTGCTCATGCTGTCAGTACCTCTGGGGCTGGTCGGCTCTATCCTGGGCTTGTGGGTCACCGGCAACACGATCAACATGTACTCGATCATTGGGTTGATCATGGC
>DASXTD010000781.1:0-3380 GCA_036505655.1 Chloroflexota bacterium | reverse complement strand
GCCGGGGAGCTGGCGGCGCGCGCGTCGCTCTACGTGACATTGGAGCCTTGCTCGCATCATGGACGCACGCCTCCCTGTACCGATGCGCTCATTGAAGCGAAGGTGGCGGCGGTGCACCTGGCACTGCGAGATCCGAGTCCCTGGGTGGATGGGGGCGGGATCCATGCGCTCCGGGACGCGGGGATTGCTGTGGAAATCGGCGAACGCGAGCGCGAAGCTACGTGGCTGAACGAAGCCTATCTCAAATGGGTGCGGACGGGCTTGCCGTTCGTGACGCTTAAGTATGCGATGACGTTGGATGGCAAGATCGCGACGCACACCGGGTCGTCGCGCTGGATTACGGGTCCGGAGGCCCGGCTGCACGTCGCGCGACTGCGGGCGCAGGTCGATGCGGTGCTGGTGGGGATCGGGACGGTGCTGGCGGATGATCCGCAATTGACATCGCGGCCGGGCGAATTTGGGGGGGGCACTCCCCCTCTCCCTTCCCCTCCCCCGCGAGGGGGCAGGGGATTAGAGGAAGGCTCGGTCGATCTGGTGCATCAGCCGATGCGGGTGATTGTGGATACGATGGCAAGGCTTCCTACGACCGCGCGGGTGTTAGACGCGGGCCTCCCGAGCAAGACGCTCGTCTGTACTACGGCCCGAGCGCCGATAGCACGGCGGGAGGCGCTGGTCGCGACGGGTGCTGAGGTTGTCGTCCTGCCAGTTGGGGATGATGGCGTCGATCTGGGCGCGCTGTTCGCAGAGCTGGGAAGGCGGCAGATCATCTCGGTGCTGGTGGAGGCGGGCGGCACGCTGACCGCGACCCTTCTGCGAGAGCATGGGGTGGACAAAGTGCTGGCGTTCGTGGCACCGAAGATTGTGGGCGGCCGCGATGCGCCTACCCCGGTTGAAGGGCCGGGGATTGCGGACATGGCCGAGGCACTGGAGCTCCAGGATCCCAAATGGTCGGTGCTGGGGCGAGACGTGTTGTTGACGGGGTATGTGGCCTGATGTTTACGGGAATCGTCGAAGAGGTAGGGAAGATCGGGGACCTCCAAGTCGGAGGGGACCAGGCTTCGATGCGCATCGAGGCACAAAAGGTGCTGGCGGGCGTGATCGAAGGCGACAGCATCAATGTGGATGGCGTTTGCCTCACGGTGGTGTCGCTCGACGGGCAGGGTTTCACTGTGGGGCTGGCTCCGGAGACACTGCGACGCACGGCATTCAGCGAGCGCGAAGTGGGAGCAGCGGTGAACCTGGAGCGAGCCGCGCGAGTGGGGGATCGGCTAGGGGGCCACTACGTCCAGGGACACATCGACGGCGTGGCCCGCATCGTCGAGCGCACGCCAGACGCCGATTCGCTAGTGCTGTGGTTCGAGCCTCCCGAGCAGCTCCTACCCTATATCGTGGAGAAGGGGTTCGTTGGACTGGATGGAATTAGCCTCACCGTAGCCAAGCGGACCGGCGCACGGTTTTCGGTGGTGCTCGTGGCCTATACTCAGGAGCACGTGGCGCTTGTAACCAAGCAGGCCGGGGAGCTAGTCAACATCGAGGTGGATGTGATCGCGAAGTATGTGGAGAACCTGCTGCAGGGCAGGCTTCAGGATCAGCGGGGGCAGAATTGACGGCGGCGGAAGCGAGTGGCACCTCGGTTTTTGCCAGCATCCCGGAAGCGATCGAGGAATACAAACTAGGGCACTTTCTCATCATTGTGGACGATGCTGACCGGGAGAACGAAGGCGATCTCTGTGTCGCCGCCGAGCACATAACACCGGATGGGATCAACTTCATGGCTCGGCAAGGGCGGGGGCTCATCTGCGTGCCCATGCTCGGTAGCCGATTGGACGAGCTCGAGATTCCAATGATGGTCCAGCAGAATAGCTCTGCGTTCGGCACCGCCTTTACGGTCACGGTTGACGCCCGCCAGGGCGTGAGCACCGGGATCTCAGCGGCCGATCGCGCGGCGACCGTTCAGGCCCTCATCGATGATGCTACGAAACCCACCGACTTGGCCCGGCCTGGCCACCTGATGCCGCTCCGCTACAAAGAAGGCGGGGTGCTGCGGCGCACTGGCCAGACTGAGGCATCGGTGGACATGGCCAAGCTGGCCGGGCTCTATCCAGCTGCGGTGATCTGCGAGATCATGAACGAAGACGGCACCATGGCGCGTCTCCCCGAACTGGAAGGGTTTGCGCGAGAGCACGGCGTAAAGATCATCAGTGTGGCGTCGCTGATCGAATACCGAAGGCGCACTGAAACGAGCATCCAGAAGATTGCGCAGACCCAACTCCCCACGGACTTTGGCCCCTGGACCCTGCACGTCTACGAGTCGGAGATCGATGACAAGCATCACCTGGCACTGGTGCAGGGGGACGTCACCGGTGACCCGCCTCCCCTGGTACGGGCGCATTCCGAGTGCCTGACCGGGGACGTTTTCTCCTCGCATCGCTGTGACTGCGGTGAGCAACTCCACCTGGCGATGCGCATGATCCAGGCCGAGGGCCGCGGCGTGATCCTTTACATGCGCCAGGAAGGGCGCGGGATTGGCCTGGTCAATAAGCTGCGCGCCTACGAGCTCCAGGATGCTGGCCTGGACACAGTAGAGGCGAATGAACACCTGGGGTTCCCACCCGACATGCGCGACTACGGGTTGGGCGCTCAGATCTTGGTCGATCTGGGCCTGAAGCGGATGCGACTGTTGACCAACAACATGGCCAAGCGTGTGGGCCTGGAAGCGTTCGGGCTGGAAGTAACGGAACGCGTGCCTTTGATCATCGAGCCCACCGATACGAATCGCCGCTATTTGCAAGTGAAACAGCGGAAGCTAGGCCATCTCCTCGGCCTGGCAGATGACTAAAGGAAGGCCCACCCACCCACCCCATCCATCTTGTTTTGGGGCCTTCGCCCACAAGCCCCAGCTGCTCGTCGGGATGGTTCCGGGCGTTGTTAGCGCTGGCGGCTTAGGAGGCCCGTAGTGGCGAAGGGTCCTGAGTTCGAGGCGGATCTTCACCCGGAGAACCAGCGGTTCGGAATCGTCGTCGCCCGCTTCAATCGAGCCATCACAAAGCTGCTCCTGAACGGCGCCCATGAAGCGCTGGCCGAGCACGGGGTGCCAACCGACGCAATCGACGTTTTGTGGGTGCCGGGCTGTTTCGAGATTCCGCTGATCGCACAGCGGCTAGCGGCCAGCGGTGGCTACCACGCGGTCATCTGTCTGGGAGCCGTGGTCCGCGGTGATACGGCGCATTTCGAGCACGTGGGCCGGGAGGCTGCGGCCGGCATCGCCGATGCTGCGCGCACGACGGGCGTTCCGGTGCTATTCGGGGTGCTGACCACTGAGAACTGGCAGCAGGCACTGGATCGAGCCGGCGGCAAAGAGGGCAACAAGGGCTACGACG
>DASXTD010000780.1:0-12770 GCA_036505655.1 Chloroflexota bacterium | reverse complement strand
TTCAGCCCTGTCTTGCAAGTAGCGGTTGCTTTTGTTCCGGATGAGTTGGTAGTCCGACGTGAGATCGGCGCGGCCATTGAGTGCGCCCGCCTTGTCTATCGGCTCGGGGCTGGCCGTGATCCAGTACTTCCAGTGGTGCGTATCATCGATCGGGACGTGCCAGTTCACGGTGTCGGGTCGGCCGCCCGGGCTGAGGCCGCCCGGACTCAAGTTCGGCATCACGAAATGCCGGATGTGGAGAAGATCCGCGTCAGCGCGCTCGTGACGCAAGAAGAAAATCCGCAACCCGTAATCCGTTTCGATGGGCTCGACCAGGTCGTAGCCTCGGATGTTGGAGCGGTTCAGCGGGTCTCCCATGTGGAGTATGCCGAGGTGGACGCTATCGATGTTTCCCTCGTTGGCTTGCAGATAGCTGCATTCGGAGAACAGCTTCGAGTTCGCCCGACACTCGTCCGGCGCCATCAGAAATGGATAGCGGGGGACCTCTGGCGGTTCACCAGGACCCATATAAGTGAGGATCAGACCCCCTACCTCCCGGCACGGGTAGGAGCGGGCCACAATCTTCTCGTGAAAGGTGCTTCCGGCCGGCTCCCCCGGTTGCTCGAGGCACCTTCCGTGCGCGTCGTAGAGCCACCCATGGTAGATGCAACGCAGGCCACCGTCCTCTAGTCGCCCGTAGCTCAGATCGGCGCCCCGGTGTTGACAGTGCAGCCCAAGGAGGCCCGGCCGCCCTGCGTCGTCCCGAAATAGGACCAGGTCCTCTCCCAGTAAGCGGATCGGCAGGGGGGCGCCGCCCACAGGCAGCTCGTCCATCAGCGCGGCGGGCTGCCAATATCGGCGGAGCATCTCGCCCCCGGGCGTCCCCGGCCCCACTCGGGTGAGGAGGTCGTTCTCCTCTTCGCTCAGCACATGCGCCTCCGTGTCCCCGAATCAGGTCGAATAGTAGGTGCGCCTGCAAAGGCTGTCAATCAGTGGGATGAGTGGGCCCGACGACGACCGCGGCATCCGAGTCGCGGCAGAATCCCTCGCTGTTTTCCGAGAACGGCTGCGGGCCGTGCCCGCCCTGTAAAATCGAGCGGCGATGCGAGTTGTTGTGATCGATGACGACTTCCATGTGTTCGAGAAGCACCCGGCGATAGCTCGGCTTCGTCAGGCGGCCGACGTGACAGTCTACGAGCAGGCATTTCCCTCGCAGGACGGGCTGGTAGAAGCTTTGCGTGGTGTGCCCGTCATCATCGCCAATCGCGAGCGCACCCTGTTTCCATGCGAGCTACTGAAGCGGCTCCCCGATCTACGCCTGATCTCCAACACCGGCACCCACGTCTACCACGTAGATGTGGACGCCGCCACTGAGCGCGGCATCCTGCTCTGCAACGCGCCCGGCGGATCTTCGCCGTCGGTCGCTGAGCTGACTATCGGCTTTATCCTGACTCTGGCGCGCGGCATCCCCGCTAACGACGATGCCATGCACGATGGCGCCTGGCCCATTCACCTGTGGAGCTCGGTGCAGGGCAAGACGCTCGGAATTCTCGGAATGGGCAAAGTGGGCACGCGGGTCGCGCACGGCGCGCGAGGGCTGGAGATGGACGTAGTGGCCTGGGGCCCGACGCTGAACGACGAGCGGGCGGCGAGCGCTGGCGTCCGCCGGGTTGAGCTGGACGACGTGTTCCCGCAGGCCGATTTCGTTTCCAACCATTTGATGCTGTCTGACCTGTCGCGGGGGCTCATCGATCGGCGGCGGCTCAGTCTGATGAAGCCCACCAGCTTCCTGATCAACACTGCTCGTGGTGCCATCGTCGACGAAGCGGCCCTGGTCGAGGCTTTAAAGCAAGGCTCGATCGCTGGCGCCGCTCTGGACGTATTCGTGCAGGAGCCACTGCCCGCGGACTCTCCGCTCCGCAAGCTAGACAACGTATTGCTCTCTCCACACGCCGGCTGGACCACCCATGAGGCGTTTGGCCCGTGGATCGAGATGGTCGTTGAGAACATCCTCTCCTACATGGACGGCAAGCCGATTCGCGTGCAGAACCCGGATGCCCTCGAGCACCAGGGCTAAGGTCGCATGCAGCCGAAGCCTCTCGTTGTGGCGATTACGACCGGGGGTACGATCGCATCGAAACCCGATCCGGTGACGGGCGGTGTTGCCCCTGCCCTCTCTGGTGAGGAGCTCGTAGCTGCGGTACCCGGGCTCGGTAATGTGGCGGACGTCGAGGTGCAGTCCTACTCCAATGTAATTGGGCCCGTCCTGTCTCCTGATGATCTGTTCACCGTTGCCAGTCGGGCCCGGGCCGCGCTGGACCGCGATGACGTGGCAGGCGTGGTAGTGACGGCAGGCACCGGCATCATCGAGGAAGGCAGCTACCTCTGCGACTTGCTTTCCCCTGGCCCCAAACCGATCGTATGGACGGGCGCCCAGTTCAGCGCGGACATGTGGGATACAGACGGCCCGCGCAACTTGCTCAACGCGGTGCGGGTAGCTGCGCACCTCGATGCCCGCGGTATGGGCGCCATGGTCTGCTTCAACCAGGAAATTCATGCCGCCCGTGATGTGGTCAAGCGGCACAAGACGAACAAGTCGACGTTTACTTCGCAAGATCTCGGCATTCTGGGGCGAGCCGATGAGGATCGTCTTGTCATGCTTCGCTCGCCGCTCCGGCGGCGCACCTACGACGTGGACCATATCGAGACCAACGTCGACTTGATCAAGCTGGTGGCCGGGTCCGACGACCGCTTCTTCCGCGCTTCGATCGCCGCTGGCGCGAAAGGCATCGTCGTCGAGGCGTTTCCCGGCGTGGGCATCGTTTGCCCGGGAGCAGTGGATGGCATCGCCGCAGCGCGCGAGGCCGGACTTCCAGTGATTTTGACGACTCGCTCGCTGGAGGGGCGAACCATCGCCAAGTACGGGGCGCAGGTGGGCGCGAAGGACCTGGTGCCTTTAGGCGTGATCCTGGGCGGCGATCTCGCGCCCGCCAAGGCGCGGATCCTCCTCATGGTCCTGCTCGCGGTAACCCAGGACAACGAGGAGCTCACCCGCCTCTTCGCCGACGCGTCTCCGTAGCTAGAGAGTGCTGATTGCTGCGCGCTTAGGACTAAGTGATGGGCTTGCTCAGCACTGAGCACGCAGCATCCGGCCCTCCGGTCCCCCTGGTCGGCTTCACCCGAGGGACCATCCTGGAGTCGGTGCACTATGGGTCGATCGCCGTGGTGGATGCAGGCGGCAAGCTCGTTGTCGCAGCCGGAGATGTGGAGCGCATAACCACGCTACGGTCCGCAGCCAAGCCGTTCCAGGCCATGGCCGTGGTCGAATCGGGCGCGGCCGATCGGTTCAACGCCACTGAAGCCGAACTGGCGATCATGGCCGGATCGCACAGCGGAGAGCCACGCCACGTCGAGTCCGTGCTAAAGATGTTGGCCAGAGCGGACCTGGCCCCTGAGGACCTGCAATGCGGCACGCAGCTACCCCTTCATGAGCCCACGCGCAAAGCTCTGGTCGCCACGGGATTGGAGCCCAGCCCACTGCACCACAACTGCTCGGGCAAGCACTGCGGGATGCTGTGGGCCTGTGTCTATCGAGGCTGGGACGTCCGCACCTACCGTCGGCCCGACCATCCCCTGCAGCGCGCGATCCAGGGCTTGATGGCCGACATGGCAGGCTCCCCAGTGGATCGCATCGTTGTCGCAATCGATGGCTGCGGCGTTCCCGCGTTCGGGATGCCACTGCGCGCGATGGGCACGGCGTTCGCCAGGCTGGCGTCCGGGATACCGTCTGAACACAGGGAGTCGGCTAATCGGATCGTCGCCGCCATGGTGGCGCACCCGGAAATGGTGGGAGGTGAGGGCCGCCTCGATACGGACCTGATGCGGCAAGGGGCCGGCCGAATTTTGGCCAAGGCGGGGGCTGAAGCCTGCCATGGGGCTGCGCTGCTCGATCGCGGCTTGGGAATCGCTCTCAAGATCGAGGATGGGGGAGCACGCGCAGCCCCGTTGGCGTTGATCGAGACCCTGCGACAGCTCGACGCGCTCGCGGATGCCGACCTGGAGTCTCTTTCGAGCTACGCTCGGCCCGCGGTGCGCAACTATCGAGGTGAGATCGTAGGGGAAGGCAAGCCGCTGTTTACCCTCGAGCGCTGAGGGCTGGCTCGCAGAATGCTTAGAGTGGTGCGTTTGCTCACGATCGTCGCCCTCTTCGTCCCAGCCCTTACAGTGGTGCCGTTACTACTGCACTCTTGGGCCTTGCTCCATTTTCCGTTCGATTTCGATCCGGGCGAAGGGGTCGATGTGGGCGCCGCGGCTTTGCTCCTGTCCGGCGGCCAGCTCTACGGGGACCCGACGCAATTCCCGTTTTTCGGCCTGAACTACCCGCCCGCCTACCCGCTGGTCGTGGCGCCGTTTCTGCTGGCGCTCGGTCCCTCGGTGATCGCAGGCCGCATCGTGTCTGTCGCTTCAGCCATCGGAGTGGCAGCGTTGATTTTCGTCGCCGCCCGCCGCTCCGCTTCTCCACCGGACCGGCCAGTCGCCGGCGTGCTCGGTGCGCTGGCCTTTCTCGCCTCTGGTTACGTGCTGCACGTGATGCCCCTGGCCAGGACAACGTCGCTAATGGTGTTCCTGAGCGTGGCGGGCTTGTTTTGCCTGGAGCGAGCGAATGAGAACCGAGGGAACTCCCGTTGGCTAGCAGCTGGCCTTCTCGCCTTGCTGGCGGCTGTTTACACCAAGCCGGTGGCGCTGGACGCCGCGGCGGCAGGCCTGGTGTTTTTGTTGGCGCGCCGTCCGGATGGTTGGGCCCCCGGTTTGCCGGCAGCGGTGGTGCTGGGAATCGGCCTGCACGTGCTGCTGCAGGTGATCTCAGGGGAAAGATATGCGGAGGCCGTTTTCACGGCTAACGCGTATCCATTCGATCCGGAACAGCTGCTCTCGTATGGCCGCAACTTCCTGGAGACTCACGGCCTCCTGATCGCGATTGGGTTGGTCGGCCTGGCGCTCGAATTGAGGCGGGATGGGCCGTCGCCATGGGCCTTTTACCTGGGGGCAGGGCTGATTACCGCGGCGACTAGCGGGCGTTGGGGGGCTGGCGAGAGCTATTTCTTTCCGCTGATCATCGCCTCGTGTATCCTGGGCGCACGGGCACTCGGGCAACTCGAACCGTCGGTCCCGCACAGTCTGGGGCTGGCTGCGTTGGCGGTTTATCCATTACTGGCCGGGCCGGGACCGTGGCCCATCAGTGCGCTCTTCCCGGGTCGCGATCGCGGGTTCCAGGCCGAAATTGGCTACAACCCCGGACCTGACGACCTCGCAGCCGGCCGACGAATCCTCGACTTCGTGGCGGCCGCTCAAGGACCCGTGCTGTCGGAAGCAGCCGGATTCGCGGTGGTGACGCGCCAGCCGCTGGTTAGCAGCCCCATGCTGTTGCGAGGTCTCGCAGAACATGGCGCTTACGATTCGAGAGGCTTAGTGGCAGCGCTTCGAGCTCGGCAGATCGATCGGGTGGTGCTGCTGGGATTCTGGTATCCCCAGCCCGTGCTGGATGCCATCGATGCCAACTACGAGCGAGTGGACCAGGTTGTGATGAACCGGCAGGTCTACCATTTGCTGCGACCGCGCGACCGGAACGGGTAATCCGTCGACCCGGCTCGGGGCCAAGCTTTTCCCCAACGGGGAGAGGGAAACAGACCGAGCTATGGTACCCTTCGGGCGTACTGTGTGCGGCGGCGGACTTGTTGAAGTCGCACGTTAGGGTTGCCATCCAATCCGTCCACGGAACACCGTGCGGCTGATCTTGCTTGGAGGATGCGTCTATGCCCCATGACGTCTTCGTAAGCTACTGTTCCGAAGATAAACCCACCGCTGATGCAGTATGCGCCACGCTCGAGAATCACGGCGTTCGCTGCTGGATCGCACCCCGAGATGTGCTGCCAGGCATGGATTGGGGCGCCGCCATCATCGACGCAATCAACGCCAGCCGCATCATGGTCCTTGTGTACTCCGCGAAGGCGAATGAGTCGCAGCAGATCAAGCGCGAAGTGGAGCGGGCCGTCAACAAGGGCATGCCACTAATCCCCTTCCGGATTGAAGACGTCCCTATGTCCAAGACTCTCGAGTACTTCATCAGCACCCCGCACTGGCTCGACGCCCTCTCGGGGCCACTGCAACAGCATTTGGATAAATTGGCCGAGACCACGGCGCTCATTCTGGAGCAGGCCGGTGTCGCCCTTGCACCGCCGCCGGTCGGACGTGCCGCTCAACCGGCTCCGCCAATCACGTCGTCTCGAGAGATCGTGCGCGGCATCGGCGGCTGGGTGAAGGGTGGGCAGGAGGCGCCGACCCTCTCGCAGGTCTTTCTCCCGAAGTCCGACAAGATTGCCAACGTGGCTCTGATCGCTGGTTCGGTTCTGGCCATCCTGATTCTGGCCCAGATCAAGCTCGGGCCCATCTGGTTGCTTCCGCTGGGAGCGCTACTGGTCGGTGCGGGGATTGGTAGCAGGAGTGGCGCGCTTGCGGTTCTCATATTTGTCGCGCTGGGTGTCGTGGGCCTGCCAGTGTTTGGTGGAGGCCAGAGCGCCTGGAGCACGTTGGGCTCGCGCGGCTCCTATATGCAGGAGGCGCTCGGAATGATGGTTGGCCTGATTGCGGCGACCTTCACAGTTGGATGGCTTGCGGAGAGGCGATTGTGGGATCGTCGCTTTCCGACGGCAGCGGCCCTCGCCCTCATTGGGGTAGCCCTCATTTACCTACCAGGACGGATTTGGGCGGAGATCCTCGCCTTGTTCATGCGGCAGGCGAGCGCGGAGATCAGTTTCCTGCCCTCGATCCCGATGCTCGTGATTACGGTTGCCGTCATGACGGTTGCGCTCCCCATGACCTGGAGCTGGCTAAACGGGAAACGCGAGCCGAAGCTTGAGTCAAGCCCGCAGGAGCTAGCGTCGGGGTCTCCGAGCAACGTGCCTGAAGCGCAGACGGCTGCTGCGGAGGCAGAGCCCAAGACGTGAGGTGGTTCGCGCCCGTCAGGGGGTTGAAGGGCCGACTCTGCTACAGCTTGAGCTCCACCTCGCCGTTGATGGTTGCTGCGAGGTTGACAGGCACCGGCTCACGCAGCGCACCGGCCGTGTAGCAGCTGGCCTCCGACACCCGCACCAACTCAGCCAGACGCTCGGCGGGCTCCTCCGAATCCATGGTGAGCTCGATATCCACCCCGTCGCAACCGGCCGTGGCTGTGCCGGCCATGACCGATCCTGCCCGCCGATAGCGCGCCGCGACTTTGACGTTGACGTTTCGGACTTCCATCTTGAGCATGTGGGCTGACCGCACCACCTGAGTGGTCAGTCAGAACCCGATCCCGAGTGTGAAGTACGCGAGGGGCGACGGCGCCGTGTCGGTACCGCCGATCCGCTCGCCTTCGTCCGACATCACGGTGAACTGCCGTACCCGGCCTTCCTTCACCTGGCCCTCGAGCGCCTTGACTTGCACCTCGATCGCAGGACCCGGCGTCTGTGGAGCCGCGCCAGAGCTGGTTGACTCAGCCATCTTTCTTGCCCTCCCAGAACTGCCCAAGCATAGCGCAACCGGGTGACAAATGAAGCTCTGGAGTAACATGAGAGAAGGCGGCAGGGGATCCCAGTTCAGGCCGAATGAGGTGGATTTGAGGTCGAGCGGGCCTTCCCCTTTGCCCGGCGCTTTCCGATTCGTTAGCGCCCTGCTTGGGGCTGCCTTGCTATGGGCCTGTCAGACCGGCGCTGTGGCCACCGCTCCGGGTCCGAGCCCAGTGCGACAGACCGTCGATCCATCCAGCTGGCGCATTCAGCTCGATCCGTTCGTCACCGGGCTGGTTCAGCCCACCCATGTAACGAACGCCGGGGACGGCAGCGGGCGCCTGTTCCTCACCGAGCGGGCCGGTCGGATCGTCATCGTGCGCGATGGCCAGCTCGTTCCGGGACCATTCCTCGACATTCGCGATCGCGTGGGCTCGGCCAACACCGAACAGGGCTTGCTCAGCGTAGCGTTCCATCCCCAGTACGCCCAGAACGGCGCTTTATTCGTCGACTACACGGACAAGCGGGGGGACACTGTAGTCGCCCGCTATTCAGTCTCTGATGATCCCGACCGCGCCAATCCCGACAGCGGCCAGGTCTTGCTTCACATCGCTCAACCCGCTGCTAACCACAACGGTGGGCTGCTCGTCTTTGGTCCAGATGGCTACCTGTACGTCGGCATGGGTGATGGCGGGGGTGCCGGCGACCAGTTCCACAATGCCCAGAATCTGGGCAGCCTGCTGGGGAAGCTGCTCCGCCTCGACGTTGACTCAGGTGACCCGTACGGCATCCCACCGGACAACCCGTTCATCGGTAGCCCCGGGAGCCAGCCGGAGGTCTGGGCCTACGGACTACGAAACCCCTGGCGCTATTCGTTCGACCGGGAGACTGGCGATCTTATCATCGCGGACGTGGGCCAGAATCGCTATGAGTGGATTCAGCTCCACCCAGCTGGGACAGCGGGTGGCCAGAATTACGGCTGGCCCATCTGGGAAGGGCTGCATTGTTATCCGTCCGGCAGCGCCTGCGATCGGACAGGCGTCGAGACGCCAATTGCCGAGTACGGCCACGACCTGGGATGCTCGGTTACCGGCGGCTTCGTGTATCGCGGCCAGGCATTCCCGGCCGCGCAGGGAGTGTATTTCTTCGCGGACTTCTGCAGCGGCCGGATCTGGTCGCTCGATCCACAGCCCGACGGGTCCTGGCGTCAAACCGAGCTGCTGCGCTCCGGAAAGAGCGTCAGCACATTTGGTGAGGACGAAAGCGGCGAACTCTACGTGGCCAGCCTCGACCCCGGCGTGCTCTATCGCCTCGTGGTTCAGTAATCAACCGCATCTATTGCCGCGGCGGGGAGGAGACCTCGGGGCCGACCGACGTTACGGTAGGGCGAGCTCGCCCACTAACGCGTCCATGAACTGGCGCGCCGTACGTCCCGACCGCCCATTGTTTTGCTCGGCCCACAGTAGAGCTCGCCGCTGTAGTTCATCGTGGCTCAGCCGCAAGTTCGGCTGACGGCCGGCAATCCCATCCACGATCTGCAGGAACCGGTCCTGGTCCGGTGCTCCAAACCACACGCGGATGCCGAAGCGATCCGATAGCGACAGCTTCTCGTCCCAGCTCTCGAAGGAATGCACATCTCCGTCATCAGACTGTCGGTCGGAGAAGTGCTCCTGCACCAGGTGGCGGCGATTCGACGTCGCGTAGAACACCAGGTTCTCGGGCCGTGCTTCGATGCTGCCCTCCAGCGCCACTTTCAGCGCCTTGTAGTAGGTCTCGTGCTCGTCGAACGACAGGTCATCCACAAAGACCACGAAGCGTTCTCGTCGCTCCCGAACGATGTCGGCGATTTCAGGGAAGTCGCCCAGATCCTCCTTGGCCATCTCGATCATCCGCAGGCCACGATCCTCGAACGCATTGAGGAGAGCCTTCACTGTTGACGACTTGCCCGTGCCCCGCTCACCGTAAATGAGCGCATTGTTGCCCGGCAAGCCGGCGGCAAAGCGCTCCGCATTGCGAATAATGGGGTCACGTTCCCGTTCATAGCCAAACAGGTTCTCGAGGCGGATCGGGTCCGGATAGGCAACCCCCTGCAAGCGGCTCTTGGCGCCGTCTCGGACCCAGCGGAATGCGCGATAGCGGGCGAAGTCGCCGGTGCCGACGGTCGCATAGATCGTGGCGAGCTGGTCGATTAGCCCCGGCCAGTCGGACGAGGTGCTCAGGGTCTGTTTGAAAGCAACGGCCTCCGCACGATGGAGCGCCGGGCCCCGCCCCAGGGGCTGAAAATCCGACCAGGCGGCGCCGGAGTTATCGCCCAGGACACTGTAGGCTTCGAGTGCAAGCGCCTTGCCGCCCTGACTGTAGATGTCCTGGAGCATGCGCAGCTCGCGCAAGACCTGGCGGCGGAGCCCTTCGCCGATACTGGACGGCCCATCGCGCTCTGCCTTACGGCTGAACGCGTTCTGGGAGGCGAGAACGCGGTCGAGCAGATGATTCTGCCAGGCGTCCCCAACCATCTGCTCCGGATAAAGCTCTGCTTCTTCTGCGAGGAGTGCGACCAAACGAGCAGCCGAGTTGTAGGTTGGCTCGGCGACCAGACCGCGCACGGCCCGCCCGATCGGGTCATCGAAGACGTCCTGGAATAGCGCCAGGCCCTCTAGCGCCTGGCGCACGTTCCGCCGCTCCGACAGCTGAGTCACTTGCGCTCCTTCGACCTCCGTATCCCCGAGGGGCCGTTGGGGGGCGAAGCCCCCCAACATCGTAACTGGGTGGGTGGGTTCCTTATTGTAGACTGCGGCCTGTTTAGAGGAGGTGCTGAATGGGAGCCGAAGCGCGCCTGCAAGAGCTGGGCATCCAACTCCCGAACCCGCCGGAGCCTGTGGCCAACTACGTCTCGGCCAAGCGCGTTGGCAATCTGTTGTTCGTGGCCGGGCACGGCCCGGCGCACGACAAGGACGGCAATCGACCACTCGGCAAGGTGGGCCGCGATCTGAGCCTCGAAGAGGCGTATCAGGCCGCGCGTTCGGCTGGTCTCAGCCTGCTCGCGACCTTGCGGGCCGAGCTCGGCAGCCTGGACCACGTTAGGCAGCTGGTGAAGGTTCTGGGTATGGTGAACTGCTCGCCCGGCTTCAACCAAACACCAGCGGTCATGAACGGATTCTCGGACCTGATGGTGGAAGTGTTCGGCGAGGCCGGCAGGCACGCCCGCTCCGCCGTGGGCATGGCTGAGCTTCCCAGCGACATCCCCGTCGAAATCGAAATGATCGTGGAGGTGGAATAGGCGGCGACTGATGTCGGAGTCACGTCTGTTTCCGTCGATGCACGCCGTGTACACATGGGTTGAGGCGACTTTGAGTGGGGTTGTTGGCCAGATGCCCGCCCGGGTGCAGGCTCAGCCTGCCCAGGCGTCGATTTCTTCCATGAGGGCCGTGAGGAGCTGGTCTTCGGGAACGCGGCGGGCAGGCTTGCCCTTGATGTAGAGCATGCCAACGCCTTTGCCACCTACCACTGCGATGTCGGCATCGGCGGCCTCGCCGGGCCCATTGACGGCGCAGCCCATGACTGCCACCCTGACCGGCTTGTGCACCCGCTTGAGGGCTTCCTCGACCTGCAGCCCAAGCGCCGGGAGATCCACTTGCGCCCGCCCACAGGATGGGCAAGCGGTGAGCATCGGCCCGTGGCTTCGGATTTCAAGAGCTTTGAGGATCTCGAAGCCAGCACGCACCTCGTCCGCCTTGTCCGCGGTGGTCAATGACACGCGTATCGTGTCCCCAATGCCCTCGGCCAGCAGCATCCCGATCCCCATGGCGGACTTGATATAGGCCGGCATCGAAGGCCCGGCCTCAGTGACGCCCAGGTGGAGCGGGTAGTCGATGCGCTGGCTGAGCAGCCGGTACGCCTCTGCCATCTGCGGCACATCGCTGAACTTGACCGAAACGACGAGGTCGTTGAAGCCCATGTCTTCCAGCAGATGGACGTGGTTCACAGCCGATTCGCAGGCCGCTTCCGGGGTAGGGTAGCCGTACTTATCTAGCAGCTTCTGCTCGATAGACCCCGCGTTCACCCCGATACGGATCGGGATACCGCGTTCCTTAGCCGCGTCCACGGCGATTCGAACCGCGCGCATGCCATCGGCGTTGATGATGTTCCCCGGATTGATGCGGATCTTGTCGGCGCCCTTCTCGATCGAGAGCAGCGCCATCCGGTAGTCAAAATGAATGTCCGCGACCAGCGGCAGTGTGGTCTGGGTGCGAATTTCGCCGAAGCCCTCCGCCGATTCTTTGGTGGGAACGGCAAGCCGCACGATCTCGCAACCGGACTGCTCCATCGCCTGGATTTGCGCCATCGTGGCGTCGACGTCACGGGTGTCGCTGCTGCACATCGACTGCACAGCCACGGGTGCGCCGCCACCCACCGGCACGTTGCCGATCATGACCTGTCGTGTGGGCCTCCGCTCGATCATGCGGGCACCGCCCCAACTAGATGGGCGCCGATCGCTTGGATTCGCTCGATGACCGCCGAAACGTCGGCCTCCCGAGTCGAGGCGCCTGCGCAAACGCCGACGATTGAATTAGGTGCGAACCAGCTCGCGTCCACCTCGTCCGCGATCTCGACCAGGTGGCTCGGCACGTGACGGCTGCACACTTCAGCCAGACGATGAGTGTTGGAGCTCTTGCGTCCTCCCACCACAACCATCACTGTGCACCGTTGGGCCAGGTCCTCCGCCTCCTCTTGCGCCATACGTGTCCAGGCACAGACCTGGCCTTCGTTCTGGAACTGATCGGTCTTCGTCTTCAAGACCTCGCAGATACGCTCATAATCCGCCAGCAGAATGGTTGTCTGGGCGAGCGCGGCGATCTTCTCATAGTGAGGCAGTGCGTTCGCCTCTTCGAGAGACTCCACAATCAATCCATGCCCGGTGTAGGCAATGGTAGCCTGCGACTCGGGGTGGGAGCGGTGCCCATAGAGGATTACCTGCCAGCCCGCCTGTTCCAGCGCCTCCGCCTTCTTCTGAACTGTACGCACGATACCGCAGGTTGCATCGATAACGGGCAGACCAAGCTCCGCCGCCCGTTCAAAGGTGGAGGGTGGCTCGCCGTGGGCTCGCATGATCAGCGTGCCCGGCTGAGGCGGCTCCTCGCCGTCCACGATCCGCAGAACGTCGAGACCTCGGGCGGCGAGCTCCGCCATGGCGGGGTCGTTGTTGATCAACTCTCCCGAGATGTAGACGGGACCGCTAATGTTGTCTCG
>DASXTD010000779.1:0-2214 GCA_036505655.1 Chloroflexota bacterium | reverse complement strand
AGGGTCGGCCGGGACTGCTGGGCTTGCACTGCTCCCATCGACTCGTGTCGCTGGCCTATGGACGGCCCGAAGATGGGGGAATCCGCTGCTCGATGCATGGTTGGCTATACGACATCGCCGGGCGGTGCCTGGAGCAGCCGGCCGAGCCGGATGAGACGTTCAAGGCTCGCATCCAGCACCTGGCCTACCCGTGCCAGGACCTGGGCGGGTTCATCTTTGCCTACATGGGGCCCAAGGATACGATGCCGCTGCTGCCCCGCTATGAGGCGTTGGTGCGGACCGACGGCACTCGTCAATGCACCTGGTGGCCCATCGAAGGCAACTACCTCCAGCACCTGGAGGGGGCCTGGGACAACATCCACGCCGGATTCCTCCATACGCTCAACTGGTCGACCAACAAGCGTGTGCTGGCCACATTTCCTAAGCCCAAGGTCGATCTGATGGAAACTGACTTCGGACTCATCCGCCGCAGTGACCAATGGGGTCCGGGCGGGAAGCGAACCCAGGCTTACGGGTACTTCTTTATGCCGGCCGGCTGGCAGCGGATTCAGGGCAATTCGCGCTCGAGCCAGAGCTTGCTTGGCCTGGGCGCACAGAACGATGTCCAGAAGTTCCAGTCGTGGTTCGTCCCCGTGGACGACGGACATACACTTCGCTACCAGGTGGCATTTGCTCCGCTCAATGCCGACGGGACGCCCTACCGGTGGCGGCCGGATGGCCAGCTCATACAGCCCGGCGCTGACCAGGATTACGGGCGGGACTTCGAGCACGTGGACTCGATCTCCGGCATCGACCCGTCCACCGCTGAGACGTTTCGGGCTCAGGACACGATGGCCAACGAGACGCAAGGCTTCCCATTCATGGATCGGAGCCGCGAGCACCTCGGCGCGCACGACCACATCCTGACCGCCATGCGCATGATGATCCTGAAGGGCATCGCGGACGTCGAAAAAGACCTGGACCCCCGGCACGTGATCCGCGACCCACTGGAGAACGAAGTCGTCTACATCCGAGGCGCGGACGAGCTCGAGCGCTTCACCGCCGAACGCGACGCGGCCAGCGCGGCGAGCTCCAGCCGCTAATTCAGCTCCCACTCGTGAACGTTCCAATGGACGCTGCTCGAGGCAGGACGCTGCCGGGGTCCCTTCACGTCTGAGCTGAATATCTGAGAGCTGACAGTGAAGAACATATGGATGGCTGGGAGGTCAGTGCTCCATAGCTTGGCGATATCAGCCGCCAGGCCGCTCCGGTCGGCCACATTCAGTGCCCCGCCGAACGCTACCACCAATCGGTCCAGCTCCGGATTGGAATAGCCGTTAAAGGCGACACCACTCCCGCGCCACCCGTTCTGGGCGGTCGGGATATTGTCGGAGTGCATGGCCCCGACCCCTCTCTCCCCTTCGCTGGTAGCGCCGATGTACAGCCCGGAAAACTGCGATTTGACTTCCAGACTCGTAGCCAACCGCGCGGAAATTTGCGCTTCATGTGCGTCGATGCCCGCCTGCCGCCAGTGGCTGACCATGGCCGTGCTCAGCGGCTCATCCTGTCCATCACTACCTTTTAGCTCCGGCGAGAATCGTTGTCCGGTGGGGCCGACGTAAAATTCAGCACCCGGGGGCCTGGTGAAACCCGCCTCTGCCATGAGCTGCGCGCTGCGCGCCAGGTCGAACGGATACTTCACGGCAGCGGCGTCGGCGGCTTTCCCGATCTCAGAAGTGGGCGCGAAAGAGCTGGCCGCGAGCAGATACTGCCCCTCGTAGATCGCATCATTCAGACTCGGACGGTCCACAGCGTAGGCCAATGCTTGCCGCACCCGCCGGTCCTGCAGCGCGGGCGGGCTCAGCAGCTCCGGGCGACCCTGGAAATGCGCTGCGACCCAGGTGCCATAGTACTGAACCGCGTATCCGGTGCCTGCCGGCCACTCGCGCAGGAGGGTGACCCCTCTCGACACTGTCAGGGCTGAATCCGTAGCGACCTGGGCATCTCCCGCCAACATGGCAGCCAGCGCCGACCCCGAGTCGTTAAAGAACAGGATTTTGATGCGCTGAATTTTCGGGGCGCCCAGCGCGTGGCGGTCGAAGGCGGAGGCCTCGATGAAAGCGCCCGGTTCCCAACGGTCGAGGCGGTATGGCCCGAGCCCTACATAGTCCTGCGTCCAATAGGAATGATTGATAAATGCGTCGAGATTGCTCGATGCAAGCGCGGGCCCCAGAA
>DASXTD010000778.1:0-10618 GCA_036505655.1 Chloroflexota bacterium | reverse complement strand
CGAGGCGACGCTCGAATGTCGCGTATCCAACTACGTTGCCCAACGCCTCTACCGCAAATACACGTTCCGCGGCATGGGTATCCGACGGCACTACTACAGCGACGACGGCGAAGACGCGCTCATCATGACGTCCGAATCGTTGCAGTCGCGGACCTTCCGCATCGTGTTGGAGGACAATCGGCGCCGCCTCACTGAGAGGATGGAAGCCCGTGCTTGAGACGGCTCCCTTGTCTGAGACCGAAGCGCGTGCCTGACAAGCTGGCCCTCATCGACGGCAACTCGCTGGTCTATCGCGCCTTTCACGCACTGCCCCAGGACCTGACCAGCAACACAGGCGAGCTCGCGAACGCCACCTACGGTTTCATCATGATGCTCATGCGGGCGCAAGCAGACCTGAAGCCGACCCACATCGCAGCCGCCTTCGACACGCCCAAGCCGACCTTCCGGCACGAACAATACGCCCAGTACAAGGCCACCCGAGCTGCGATGCCGGATGGATTGAGCCATCAGTTTCAGCGGGTGTACGAGCTATTGGAGGCGTTCCGCATCCCCATGTTCCGTTACGAGGGCGTCGAGGCGGACGACTTGATTGGCACTCTGGCCCGAAAGGCTTCGGAGCGTGGATTGGACGTCGTGATCATCTCAGGCGATACCGATGCCTTTCAGCTGATTGGGCCGAAGGTGCGGGTGCTGGCCCCTCGGCGCGGGGTGACCGACGCGGTCCTGTACGACGAAGCCGCGATCCAGACGCGCTATGGACTCCGCCCGCCGCAGCTGATCGACCACAAGTCGCTGGTGGGAGATACCTCGGACAACATCCCCGGCGTACCCGGCATCGGCGACAAGACCGCCACCAAGCTGCTTGCCGAATATGGTGACCTGGAGGGCGTGCGCGATCACCTCGATCAGCTCCCCGCGAAGCAACGCCAGGTGCTCGAGTCATACATGGGACAAGTGTTCAAAGCCCGCGAGCTGGTCACGATCGTCCAGGACGTGCCGGTCGAGCTGGATCTGGACGCGATGGCTGTCAAAGAAGACGATCGGCCGCGCACTTTGGAGCTGTTCCACGAGCTTAGTTTCCGCACGCTCATCGATCGGTTGCCGCCGCCCGGCCGACTGGGCACTTCTCGTGCCGCACAACCAGGCTTATTCGACGCGGCTGAGCCGGCCCCGGCGCGCCCCGAAGTCCATACGATCGCCTCGCTCGGCGAGCTCGAAGGCGAAGTCGAGCGCCTGCTGGGCAGCCCAGAGCCCGTTGCGGTCGAGCTTGCACTCACTGCTCCTGGCGGTCTGTCCGCGGAGATCGTCGGCATCGCAGTGGCAACCCCCTCTAGTGCCCCGTTCTACGTGCCGTTGGGCGGTTCTGCCCCCAATGGCGGCCCACTTCCGCCGCTAGAGACGCTTGAAGTGCTACGCCCCTTGTTCGAGGATGGTCGGGGTCGCAAGACGAGCATGGACGTCAAACAGCTCACAGTGGCGCTAGGCCAGGCTGGATTGGGCCTGGACGGAGCGATCTTCGACGTCGGCCTCGCTGCCTATCTGATCGAAGCCGGGCAGCGCACCCTCACTCTGCAGGATTTGAGCTGGGCACGGCTGCACCGCGAGCTGCCTTCTCTCAAGTCAATAACCGGCGAGGGTCGCTCCGCCGTCACCCTATCAGAAGCGCCGGTCGAGAAGGCCGCCGCGTTCTTTGGCGAGCGAGCGCAAACACTCGCTGAGATCGAGCCACTGCTCGAGGAAGAACTGAAAGAAGGCAAGCTCGATCGACTGTACGACGAGGTCGATCTGCCCCTGGTGCCCGTTCTGGCAGAGATGGAGCAGACGGGCATCTCGGTAGATGTGCCCTATCTCCAGGAGCTGAGCAAGGAGCTGTACGAGCGCGTGCACGAGTTGGAGAACGAAATCTATCTCTCGGTCGGGCACGACTTCAACATCGGTTCCCCCCAGCAGCTGGCCACCATCCTGTTCGACGAGTTGAATCTGTCTGGCGGGAAGAAGACGAGCACTGGACGCCAATCCACGGCTGCCGAAGTTCTCAACGAGCTAAAAGGCGCCCACCCCTGCATCGAGTTGATCCTCGAGCACCGCGAGCTCACCAAGCTCAAATCCACCTACGTGGACGCACTTCCATTACTGGTGAATACGAATACCCGCCGCGTCCACACGACGTACCACCAGACGGTCGCGGCGACGGGGCGGCTTTCATCTTCCGACCCGAATTTGCAGAACATCCCTATTCGCACCGAGCTGGGGCGGCGAGTCCGCAGAGCCTTTGTCGCGCCGGAGCCGGGGTGGGTGCTCCTATCCGCGGATTACAGTCAGATCGAGCTACGCATCGAGGCCCATCTGTCCCAGGATCCCACCCTGATGGAGGCATTTCTGCAAGGGGAGGACGTGCACGCCGCCACGGCAGCCGAGCTGAACGGTGTGCCCATCGAGGAAGTGACGCGAGACATGCGCGGGATCGCCAAGACGGCCAATTTCGCCATGATCTATGGCGTAAGCCCGTTCGGCTTCGCCCAGCAGACCGGGCTTAGCCAGCATGAGGCGGCTGACTTCATGCGTCGCTATTTCGAGAAGTTCCCAGGCGTGTCCGCCTTCCAGAAGCGGCTCATCGCAGAGGCTCGCGAGTCCGGCACCGTCACCACGCTGCTAGGCCGCAAGCGCACCATCCCCGAGCTGCGCTCGCAGGTGCGACAGGTACGCGCCGCTGGCGAGCGCATGGCCATCAACGCCCCGGTGCAGGGCACCGCCAGCGATATCATCAAAATTGCCATGGTGCGGCTGTTCCGCCACATGCAGGAGCGGGAAATGCGATCGAGGATGTTGCTTCAGGTCCACGACGAGCTACTGTTCGAATCGCCGGAAGATGAGTTGGACCAGATGAAGAAGTCAGCTAAAGAGATCATGGAGGGAGCGCTCGAGCTCTCTGTGCCCCTGGTGGTCGACTTCAAGTCAGCCCCTAACTGGGGCGCAATGTATTAAAAGAGGATGCCCACCCGCCGCCCCTTTTTCATGGGGGCTGCGCCCCCAAGCCTCCGCTCTAACCGAGGAGTGTTAATGTCGCACACCTATCATCGTCCAAAGAAGCCGACCGGGGCCGGGCTCTTTGACGGCACGCTAGCAGCGGACGGGGATTCAGCGGTACGAACGGGCACCATCTGGGATGCACTCCCGGGTGCGCCGCTGGCGATGCGCATGCGGCCCCGCAACCTCGACGAGATCGTGGGCCAGGAACACCTGCTTGGACCGGGGAAAGCACTCAGACGAGCTATCGAGAGCGATCAGCTTAGCTCCATGATCCTGTGGGGACCACCCGGCAGTGGCAAAACGAGTCTAGTGGCGGCCATCGCGGGTCAGACGCGCGCTCACCTCATTGCCGTGACCGGCGTATCTGCTGGGGTGGCTGATCTGCGCCAAGCGGCCGAAGACGCTCGCGGGCATCGCGAACAGGGCCAGCGCACGATCCTCTTCATCGACGAGATTCACCGCTTCAACAAGGCGCAGCAAGACGCGGTTTTGCCCCACGCAGAAAGTGGCCTAATCATCCTGATCGGGGCCACCACTGAGAACCCCTCCTTCGAGGTCAACAGCGCTTTGCTGTCGCGCTCGCGCGTATATCGGCTGGTAGGGCTCACTGAGGACCAGCTGCATGTCCTGCTCGAGCGAGCACTGGCGGATCCCGACCGTGGGCTCGGGAATCTCAGTCTGGAGATTGATGACGGAGCGCTGGACGCACTCGTCGAGCTCGCCGGCGGCGATGCCCGAGTGGCGCTGAATGCGCTTGAGCTGGCCGCCGCCATTGCCCCCGAGACTAACGGCGTGCGTCGAAATGCAGCGGAGCGGTCTCGGGGCTCACCCACCGAGTCGGGGACCGGTGGCGGCCGTCGACTCGACCGCGAGATCATCGCCGAGGCCGTTCAACGTCGCGCTTTGTCCTACGACCGAGCCGGCGATCAGCACTTCGACACCGTCTCAGCGCTCATCAAATCGATTCGAGGCTCGGACCCGGATGCGGCAGTGTACTGGCTGGCTCGGATGCTCGAAGCCGGAGAGGACCCCCTGTTTGTCGCCCGGCGCCTCGTTATCCTGGCTTCCGAAGACGTGGGATTAGCCGACCCGGCGGCCCTCTCGGTTGCGGTCGCAGCGCAACAAGCCGCGCATTTCATCGGCATGCCCGAGGCGTTGTTCCCGCTCAGCGAGGCGGCTCTATACCTGGCCTGCGCGCCGAAGAGCAACTCGGCCGGGGTCGCTTATCAGCGCGCCGCCGAGACAGTCCACGAATCAGGTGATTTGCCCGTTCCTCTGCACTTGCGCAATGCGCCCACGCCGCTCATGAAGGCCTCCGGCTACGGCAAGGGCTACAAGTATGCCCACGCGTTCGAGGGCCACGTCGCCGCGCAGCAGCATTTGCCCGATCCCATCGCGGGCCGCCAGTTCTACGACCCCTCTGACCAGGGCCGCGAAGCAGACCTCCGCCAGCGCGTCGCCGAGCTCCGTGCGCGTCTCCATCAGAAGGGCGACACCGGCACCCCGTAGCAGGCGTGAAACGGCTCCCGAAGGGCCGGACGTATAATTGGCCTTACGGCGAGGCGTATGGATTACGAATTAGGTCTGCTCTCTAACGGCCTGCGGGTCATCACAGCCCCACTGAATCACACACGTGCAGTCAGTGTGGCTCTGTTCATCGGCGCCGGCTCGCGCTACGAGCAGGACCCCCAGGCCGGGGTGTCCCACTTCGTCGAGCACATGCTATTCAAAGGGACTGAGGTTCGGCCGGCCGCGCGGCAAATCTCGGAGGCCATAGAGCGTGTGGGCGGTGTAATGAATGCCTCCACCGGCAAAGAAGCCACGCTGTTCTGGGCAAAAGTCCCCGGTGCTCACTTCAAGCTGGCACTCGATGTACTGATGGATCAAATCCTCCACTCGCGCTTCGACCCGGTCGAATTGGAGCGCGAGCGCAAAGTGGTCCTGGAAGAAATCGCCATGGTGGAGGACAGCCCGGGCGAGATCGCTGCGCTGCTCCTAGATGAATTACTGTGGCCTGCGCAGTCGTTGGGACGGGACATCGCTGGCACACCCGAAACTGTCTCGGGCCTCTCGCGCGATCACCTGGTCGATTACGTAGCCGCCCAGTACGTGCCGGGCAACGTGGTCCTGGCGGTAGCGGGCGACCTCACTCACGCCGAGGTGATGGAAGAGGCGGAAAAGCGCAGCGCCGGTTGGACCTCGGCGCCGTTTGGAAATTGGGAAGCCGCCCGCGATGGTCACCAGCCCCGTTCAGTGGGTCTGCGGAGCAAGCGCACCGAGCAGGCCCAGATCGAGCTGGGGTATCCAGCGTATTCGGCTTTCCACCCGGACCGTTATGCGCTGGACGTGATGAACGGCATCCTGGGCGAGGGCATGAGCAGCCGTCTATTCGTCGAGGTCCGAGAAGAGCGCGGGCTCGCCTACTCCGTGAATTCGCAAACGTCACGTTTCCAGGATGCGGGCGCCTTCATCGTGAGCGCGAGCGTACATCCTCACAAAGCGGCTGAGACGATCAGCGTGGTTCGCGAAGCGCTGGATGACATCCGCTGCAAACCCGTCCCCGAAGACGAGCTGACTAAGACCAAAGAGTACATCAAGGGCCGAGTGCTCTTGCGCATGGAAGATTCCCGGGCGGTGGCCTCATGGCTGGGCGGTCAGGAGCTCCTATTGGGCGAGATCATCTCCGTCGATGACGTGGTACGGGCGGTGGACGCGGTCACTGTGGAGGATGTGCAGCGGGTGGCCCAGGACGTGATCCGTGATGAGGAAGCCAGTCTGGCTATTGTGGGCCCGTATCGGAGCTCGACCCGCTTCGAGCGGTTACTGAATTAAGCTCGGCCACACCAGCTCGAATCTCGTCCACCATCCGGGCGCGAACGGCGTCGCCCGCCACGCGAATGGCGCTTTCCACGGCCCGCGGGTTGGAGCGGCCATGTGCGATGATGCACACGCCCTGCACGCCCAGCAGCGGAGCCCCACCGTATTCGGCGTAATCGAGCCGACGGCGCACGCGGCGGAAGACGGGCAGAAGCGCAGCGCCAGCCAGGGTCGACCAGAGGCTTGAGCGGATCTCGCGCTGCAGGATGTCTAGCAGGGTAACCCCTAGGCCCTCGGCGAACTTGATCAGCACGTTGCCCACGAATCCTTCCATCACGACCACGTCGGCGGCCCCAGCCGGAATGTCTTTCCCTTCCAAATTGCCGATGAAATCGATGGGCAGCACGCGGAACTGCTGATGCGCCTCTTGGATCACCGAGCTGCCTTTGGATTCCTCTTCCCCGATGCTGAGCAGACCCACTCGGGGTCGAGTGCACCCGAGCACGCGCTCCGCGTACACCGCGCCCATTAGGGCGAACTGAGCCAGGTTCTGCGGCCGCGCCTCCGGATTGGCGCCTACATCCAACAACAAACATGGCCTTCCATGCCGAGTGGGGAAGGGAACTGCCAGAGCCGGCCGCTCGATCCCTGGAATGCGCTTCAAACCAAGCACCGCGGCGGCCATGGCTGCGCCGGTATTGCCGGCCGTAACAAAGGCATCGGCTTCGCCACGCGCGACCAGGTCGAGTCCAACGACTGTGGCTGAGTGTCGCTTGGCTCGTACCGCCGCCACCGGCGACTCGGCCATGCCGATGGTCTCCGGCGCATCCACGATACGGACGGCGGCTTGGGAGATGGCGGCCTGGGCTCGCTGATGACGGATCTCCTCCTGCACGGCGGCTTCAGGACCCACCAGAATGAGGGTGAGGTCTCGAGCCGATAGAGCATTGACAGCGCCGCTGATGGTCGCTGATGGCGCTAGGTCGCCGCCCATTACGTCGAGGGCGATTCGAGGACCCAGTGGGCGGGCAGCCGGACCGTTCTGGTCGGATGCCGTTCGGCCAATCCGGCCTAAGGACATGATCTCTTGGGACCGCGCCTCACACGTCGAGGTTGCGAACGCTGCGGGCGTGTGTCTGGATGAAGTGCTTGCGAGGTGGGACTTGCTCGCCCATGAGCATATCGAATACGCCATCAGCCGCCACCGAGTCCTCGACATCCACCCGCAAGACGGTGCGCGTGGCGGGATTCATGGTGGTTTCCCAGAGCTGCTCCGGGTTCATCTCGCCGAGACCCTTATACCTCTGGATGCCGACATTCTGGTTCTTCTTCTTTTGCATCTCGGCGACGTACGTGTCCTTCTCCTGGTCGCTGTAGCACCACTTGAAGTCGCGGCCGCTGGAAACGCGGTAGAGCGGTGGCTGCGCGATGTATAGATGGCCGGCCGAGACGACTTCTTCCATGTGGCGGAAGAAGAAGGTCAATAACAGGGTGCGGATATGCGAGCCATCCACGTCGGCGTCAGCCATGAGAATGATGCGGTGGTAGCGCAGTTTAGACAGATCGAAGCGGTCCCCTATACCGACGCCAAGCGCAGTGATCAAAGCCCGGATTTCTTCGTTGCCCAGCATCTTATCTTCGCGGGCCCGCTCGACGTTCAAGATCTTCCCTTTGATGGGCAGAATGGCCTGGAAGCGTCGATCCCGACCTTGCTTGGCGCTGCCACCGGCCGAGTCGCCCTCGACTACGTACAGCTCGCAGTGCTCAGGTTCGCGGTCCGAGCAGTCCGCCAGCTTGCCCGGTAGGGTCATGCCTTCCATGGCGCTCTTGCGAATGACCAGATCGCGCGCCTTGCGGGCTGCCTCGCGAGCGCGGGCTGCCGTCAAGCATTTTTCGAAAATGCGCCGGGCGTCGGATGGGTTCTCCTCCAGGTAGCGAGCGAGGCCCTCGCCGACAGCGCCCTCGACCTGCACGCGCACTTCAGCATTGCCCAGCTTATGCTTGGTCTGCCCTTCGAACTGGGCTTCGGGAAGCATCACCGAGATGATCGCCGTGAGTCCCTCGCGCACGTCTTCACCGGACAAGCTACTGTCCGAGTCTTTGAGGATGCCGGCTTTGCGCGCGTAGTCATTCAGCGTGCGAGTGAGGGCGGACCGGAAGCCGGTCAGATGGGTGCCCCCATCGACCGTGTTGATGGTGTTGGCGAAGGCGTAGACGGACTCGGCGAACCCATCGTTGTATTGCATCGCGACTTCAATTTGGGTGTCGCCTACTTGCTTCTCAACGGAAATCGGGGGGTGGATGACCGCCCGATTTTTGTTCATCCGCCGCACGTAAGCGGCGATGCCGCCGTCGAAGAAGAAGGCCGTCTCGCGGTCCTCGCGCTCGTCGATCACATGGATGTGGATTCCCCGCACGAGATAGGCCATCTCGCGGAAGCGCTGAGTCAGAATGTCGAAGTTATAGGTTGAGTCGTCGAAGATGTTCCGGTCAGCCCGGAAGGTCACCGTGGTACCGCGACCCTCACTGGGACCAGCCAGCTGCACCGGGCCAGTCGGGTCTCCGCGCTCATACTCCTGGATGTAGAGCTTTCCGCCGCGGCGGACCTCCGCGGTCAGATGCTCGGACAGCGCATTCACGACCGAGACACCGACACCGTGCAGGCCACCGGATACCTTGTAGCCGCCTCCACCGAACTTTCCACCGGCATGGAGGACGGTCATTACGACCTCGAGTGCGGGCCGACCAGTTTGGCTCTGGATCTCGACTGGAATGCCGCTGCCGTTGTCTTCGACCGAGACGCGGCCGTCGGCCAGGAGCTTGACGGTAATCGTGTCGCAGCGTCCGGCGAGCGCCTCGTCGATGGCATTGTCGACAACCTCGAAGACCAGGTGATGAAGGCCGCGTTGATCAGTGCTGCCAATGTACATGCCGGGCCGGCGGCGCACCGCTTCGAGGCCCTCGAGCACCTGGATGTGCTCAGCCGTGTACTCGGCTTCGTGGGCACGTTCTGCCAAGGGTCTTACCTCATCGACGGAAGAGATGGACTGTCCAATCGCTCTTTATAGTAGGTCATACTCGCGGCCACGAGGCCGCTCGAAATGTAAATGTGACCTAGGATCGCCACCGCTGTTCCGCCTGGCATCAGACCTTGGGCAACTGTGTGGAGGATAACCGTGAAGCCCGCGCCGATGACCAGCACCAGTGCGATAAACCCCAGAGTAGACCAGAAGTTCTTCCGCACGAGGCCGGCGCTGCTTGTGACTGCTTGCCACGGCCCGACCATGCCAACAAACAACGCATCCGTAGTGAAGAACAAGTAGATGAAGCCCCACAGGAGCAAGGCGAGGAAAACGGACGCCGCCGCGGTCCCGAGATAGGGCGCGACGCTTCCCAGCCCACGCAGCGCCAGCGCACCGAGTATTGCCAGCCCGGCAAACGCGGCGCCGGCCAAGAGAAACAATGCAATCAAATTTACCCAGAGCTGGCCGAGCTGCGGCAGTAGCGAAATCACACCAGCGCGCCCTGACCGCACCGCCTGAGCTAGAAGGCCGTAGAACAGCGCAGCGACTGAAAGCCCGGCCAGCGTCAGAATCAGGAGCACGAAAGCTCCCCCGAAAGCCGAATCAACCGGCACCGTTGGCCCGGTCCCAGGATCACCTGCTTTGAAGCTTGGGATTCCAATCAGAGGGAGGGACAGGAGCCAGAACAGGTTGTAGTAGGAGGGGATAGTAGGCACCGCGGCGGCCGCCTGGCTGCCCAGCGTCCTGGCGAGAAGGCCACCGGTGAACGACGAGGGGCCGGTCTGACCCAGCCAATCCGCCACTGAACCGAGCGTAAGCTGCGGCCCGAGCCAGAAAAAGACGTCTATGGCAATGGGCAGAGCAAGAACCCAGAGGTTGCGATTAACGGTGTCGAATCCAGCCTGGAGGGTATCGATCAGCCCGGGCGGCGCTATTGCCCGTGACTCGGGCCTGACCTGATTCATGGTCAAATTCTACCAAAATCTGACCACTGGCGTCTTCCCGGAGCCATTTCCGGGCGTCATTAGGGCTTGAGCAGGACCCGAAGCCCTACCCGCCTAAGCTGGGGCTAGCGCCCGCCTTCGGAGCGGCTAGACCCGCAAGAGTCAGCCCGATCAGCTATCCGTTGATCCAGCCTTCGAGATTGCGGTCCCAGCGCACCAGCTCGTCTTCCCGGAACCAGAGTGCCACTTCCTGCTGGCCGTTTTCTGGGCTGTCGGACGCGTGAACCAGGTTATGGCCGATATCGAGCGCCCAATCGCCCCGGATCGTACCGGGCATCGCTTGAGAAGCGTTGGTCGCGCCGACGATTCCCCGCACCACGCTCACCGCCGTCGGCCCCTCAAGCACCGCCGCCACCACGGGACTGGAGGTGATGAAGGACACTAGATCCTGAAAGAACGGCTTGTCCCGGTGAATGGCGTAATGCTGCTCGGCCAGCCCCTGGGATACCTGCAAGAACTTGAGGCCAACTAGCTTGAGCCCGCGCGACTCCAATCGGCCCAGAATCGGCCCAATCAAGCCGCGCTGGACGCCGTCAGGCTTGACGATCACCAGCGTTCGTTCCACAGCGTTCAAATTATAAGGGGCCTGGCTGGTCTGCGAGACCATTACAGGCGGGTTACAGGCGTCGTTCGACGCCTCGGGTCGGCTAGAATTTCCTTCGTCCGTCCAACTTGTGGGGCGGCAAGTTGAACTGAAGGGGGCCATCCCATGGATGCTTATTGCGTGAAGTGCCGAGCCACCCG
>DASXTD010000777.1:0-1521 GCA_036505655.1 Chloroflexota bacterium | reverse complement strand
GGGCCGCCGTGCTCCATGCCATAGGTGCAGATGGCTCCGATCTCGTGCTTGAGATCGACCTCCCCCGGCGCGGTGGTGAGCAGCCCGGCCTCTTCGAGGAGGCTGAGATACTCGCGCAGGTCCTTGTATCCCACTTGCTGTCTGGCTGCTACTGCCATCGCACATCGCCTCCGCTTTTTTGTGTCAGCAGTATCTCTCTAAGCGGGCAGCGCCCGCTGCCTTGGCCCAGGCTCTTAAAATGGGCGCGGTGGTACCGAGGGCGGAGGGTGGCGTGAATCAGCAATTGGTGCGCGTCGCAGCTTTTCTATTGATGGCCAGTGAGGTGGGTTGCAGCCCGGCGGGAGCGGTGCCATCCAGCCCCGCGGGAGGGGCGGCGGCTCCGGGCCCACAACCGACGATCGTGCTGGTGTCGCGGGGGGACCCGGCCAGCCTGGCCACACGGCCATTCGTCGCGAATGTGGGCACATTTCAGCTGACACGCGTCTTCAATGCCACGCTGAGCTTCAAGGACGAGCAGCAAGCCGCGAACCCTTATCTGGCCGAATCGCTGCCGCGGCTGAATACGGGGAGCTGGACGGTGACTCCCGACGGCCGGATGACGACGACGTGGCAGCTGCGGCCGAACCTCACCTGGCACGATGGCGCGCCATTGACCGCGGACGATTTCGTGTTTGCCTCCCAGGTGTACGCGCGCCCGGATCTGGGCGCGGCGCAGTCCACGCCGATCAAGCAGATCGAGGGGATCGAGGCTCCCAGCCCAAACACGGTGGTGGTGCGCTGGAAACAGCTGTACGCGGACGCCGTGGTAGAGAACGGCGGGTTCTACGCGCTGCCTCGGCACGTGCTTCAAGATGCGCTGGATGGGCAGGACTCGGCGGCCTTCATCGCGAATCCGTTCTGGGTAGCGGGGTACGTGGGCGCCGGTCCGTTCAAGCTGACCGACTACGTGCCTGGCGACCACCTGGATGCGCTCGCGTTCGACGCGCACGCGCTGGGTCGACCGAAGATCGACAAGATCCGGATTCGGTTTATCGGGGACGCCCACACGGTGGTGGCCAACCTCCTGAGCGGCGACGTCCACTTCGCGGACACGTTCACGATCAATCCGACGGACGGCGTGAGCCTGGAGAAGGATTGGGCGGCCAGCGGCCAGGGAGGGGTTCTGTGGTCGCCAACCACGATTCGGATGGCGCTGGTGCAGTGGCGACCGGATTACGCCGAACCGAAGGCACTGGTCGACCTCCGAATGCGTCAGGCGCTGGCGCATGGCTTCGATGTGCCCTCGGTCATCGAGACGTTGAACTACGGCAAGGGCGCCCAGACTCCGAGCGTCACGATCCCAACGACGGCTTTCTACGCCGAGATCGACAAGGTAGTGACGCGCTATGCGTATGACGCACGCCGGGTGGCGCAGCTCATGGAGCAGGTGGGGTTCAGCAGGGGCGCGGACGGGATGTATGCCGACGCTGGGGGGACGAGCTTCAACGTCGAGGTCTCATCGGTGGGTGACGACAAGAACGT
>DASXTD010000776.1:0-7826 GCA_036505655.1 Chloroflexota bacterium | reverse complement strand
GGGGAGCCGCTGATCGCGCGGCCGCTGCGGGTGCTCGCCCAGTGCGCCACGGTGGATGATCTCATCGTCGTGGTGGCGGCAGAAGCACAAGCCCGCGCCCAGGCTCTCCTCGATTCTCTGAGTATTGCGGGGACCGTGGTTCCCGGTGGCGCTCGGCGCCAGGATTCGGTGCGAGCGGGGCTGAATGCGGCTGATCAAGCCGACTGGGTGGTCGTGCACGACGCAGCCCGACCTTTGTTGACCGAGGATCTCATCATACGTGGGTTGGAGGCTGCTCAGGCGAGCGGCGCGGCCATCGCCGCGGTTCCGGAGATCAATACCGTCAAGCTGGTCGAGGACGGGTCAATTCGAGACACCCTGGACCGCACCCACCTGTGGCTTGCGCAAACGCCTCAGGTTTTTCGGCGGAGCCTCCTGATCGAGGCACATGAGCGGTTCCCAGGAGATGCCACCGACGACGCGATGATGGTGGAGGCGTTGGGAATCCCCGTGCGGGTGTACGAAGGGGCCTATGCTAATATCAAAGTTACCACCTCGACGGATGAGCGGCTCCTTACCGCCTACGTGGGGGAATACGACTTCGCGACTTCGAAGCACGAAACGGTGATCGGCATCACACGCAGCGGTCTGGGTTACGACCTGCATCCCCTGGTCAAAAATCGCGCCCTGATTCTGGGGGGAGTCGAGATCCCCCACGAGCGGGGCCTGGCCGGCCATTCTGACGGCGACGTCCTCACCCACGCCATAGCCGATGCGCTGATCGGTGCGATGGGAGCGGGTGACCTGGGCCAATGGTTCCCGGATACGAATGCCACCTATGAGGGGGCACAAAGCCTGGGGCTCCTGAGGCAAGTCGCGAGCAAGCTGAGCCAGGACGGCTGGCACATCGGAAACGTGGACGCTTCCATCGTGGCCCAGCGCCCTCGATTGGCCCCGCACTTGGCCGCCATGCGCAACAATCTCGCCAAGGCGCTGGAAGTGGGACCAGAGCTGGTGAATGTGAAGGCCACCTCTCCCGAAGGGGTCGGCTCGCTGGGGGGCGAGGAGGCGATCTCGGCCTTCGCGACCGCGCTCATCGAGCGCCGCCCGTAGCCATGAATACATTTTGGGGCGCCATAGCCGCCGATTACCGGGCTTGCTTCGAGCGCGACCCGGCGGCGCAAAACGGCCTGGAAGTGCTACTGGCGTATCCCGGTTTCCATGCCATCTTCTGGCATCGCGTTACCCACTGGCTGTGGGAGGGTCGAGTACCCATCCTTCCTCGGCTTCTCTCCCACATCAATCGAGCCCTGACCGGCATCGAAATCCACCCCGGCGCTCGAATCGGCAGGGGTTTTTTTATCGACCATGGGATGGGCGTGGTAATTGGTGAAACGACCGAGATTGGCGAGGGTGTCACACTCACCCAGGGAGTGACCTTGGGTGGAACCGGCAAAGAGCAGGGCAAGCGCCATCCTACAATCGGCAACAATGTTCGCATCGGCGTCGGGGCCATCGTGCTCGGAGCGATCGATGTGGGAGACAACGCCTGGATTGGAGCCGGTTCCGTGGTGGTAAAGCCGGTCCCCAGTAACTCGACGGTGGTCGGAGTACCTGGCCGAGTGGTCGCTATGTACCATCCGGACACCGCCATGCATGAGAGGATTGAACCCTTGCCTGACCCGGAGGGCGACACCATCGAGGCCCTCCAGGAGCGGGTGACGCTACTCGAAGCACGGCTGGCCGCGATGGAAGCGGAGCGGAACTCGGAGCGGCCTCGGGAGTCACTGCCCGAGAGGATCGCCAATGTCGGGCCGAAGACTTAGCCGAGGTCAACGGGGCGAAGGCGCGCTAACACCCCCCTATAATTTCGCCGAGTGCGTGGAGAGGGCTCTGCGCCCGAGCTCCAGTCGATCAAACCCGGCGGTTGAAGCAAACCTGGGCTGAGAGCGCGCATCGCACTCACTAGCCCGACGACCCCAAGCATGGAGATTCTGGTGACGCTGCGAATTTACAACACCCTGTCCCGTCGAGTGGAGGACTTCGTCCCCCTGGGGGACCCTGTCCGCCTATACGTGTGTGGAATGACTCCAAAGTTTCACCCCCACTTGGGTCACGCCCGCTGCTACGTCGGAGTCGATCTGATCCGTCGGGTGCTCGAATATCGCGGCTACCAGGTTCGTCACGTGCAGAACTTTACCGACATCGATGACAAGACGATCGCTCGGGCACAGGAAGAGGGAACTACCGCTGAGGAGATCGCCCGCCGCTACACCGAGTCGTATTTCGAGTCGATGGGCAAGCTGGCAGTGCAGCCGGCCCACGTCTACCCGACGGTTACCGGCAACATGCAGCAGATCGTGCAATACGTCGAGGGCCTGATCGAAAAGGGCTTTGCTTACATCGTAGGTGGCGATGTGTACTTCGAGGTTGGCCGGTTTGAGTCGTACGGCAGGCTATCCGGACGCTTCGAAGACAGCGGCATGGTGGGGGTCCGCACCGAGCTGGAGCCCGGCAAGCGTGATCCAAAGGACTTCGCCCTGTGGAAAGCAGCCAAGCCCGGCGAGCCATCCTGGCCGAGTCCATGGGGAGAAGGCCGACCGGGCTGGCACATTGAGTGCTCCACGATGGTGCGGGAGACGCTGGGCGATCAGATCGATATCCACGCTGGCGGGCAGGACTTGCTGTTCCCTCACCATGAGAACGAGCTCGCCCAGAGCGAGTGCTTCACGGACAAGGAGCCCTATGTCAAGTACTGGGCGCACATCGGCCTGGTCACGATGGGCACCGAGAAGATGGCCCATTCCACCTGGAACTTCGTCACGCTCAAAGAAATGTTGGAAAAATATGAGCCGGCCGCGGTGCGACTCTACTTCCTGCGCACCCACTATCGCTCGCCGGTCATGTACTCGGAGGAGGGAATCGCGGTCGCGGCGCGGAATCTCGAGACCCTGCGCGCGGCGTACGGTGAACTGAGCGAACCGATTGCGCCAGGCGCCGTCACCTCTGAATCGGCAAGCGGATTACTTCGGCGTTTCGATGAGCAGCTCGATGACGACTTCAACTCGGCCGGGGCCGTCGGAGTGTTATTCGATACAGCGCACGAGGTGAATCGTGGCGGACCCCAGACTACCGTCCTGCGGTCCGCCTTTCGCAAAATGGTGGAAGTGTTGGGTTTGCCTTTGGAGGCCGAGAAGGAACGGGGCGCCAGCGACGCAGCGCCGTTCATCGAGCTGCTGATCGATGTCCGCACCAAGCTGCGAGCCCAGGGCCAGTGGGCGCTGGCAGACCAGGTTCGCGATGGCCTCAAACAGCTCGGCATTGTGTTGAAGGACAACCAGCAGGGCACCACGTGGGAGCATCACGACTAAGACAAATTCTTAGGAGGCAACACGCATGAGCCGACAAGCACCAGTTCGCGTCGCCGTTAGTGGCGCCAGCGGTCAAGTCTCGTACTCGCTACTCTTCCGCATCGGAGCCGGTGATCTCCTGGGGCGCGACACGCCCATCGATCTCCGTTTGCTGGACATCGAGCCGGCTATGAAACCGCTCGAAGGCGTGGCGATGGAGCTCGAAGACTGCGCGTTCCCCTTGCTGCACTCCATCGAGATGACGACCGATCCCAAGCACGCGTTCGATGGCGCATCCTGGGCGTTGTTGGTCGGCTCAATCCCGCGCAAAGAGGGCATGGAGCGCGGCGACCTGCTCAAGATCAACGGCGGAATCTTCGGACCCTACGGCAAGGCGCTTTCTGACTCGGCTGCCAGCGACATTCGGATCCTCGTCGTCGGCAACCCTTGCAACACCAACTGCCTGATCGCGCGGTCGAACGCCAAGGACATCCCGGCCGAGCGCTGGTTCGCCATGGTGCGGCTGGATCAGAACCGGGCCAAAGCGCAGCTGGCCAAGAAAGCCGGCGCGGCGGTCTCAGAGGTCCAGCACATGGCGATCTGGGGCAACCATTCCGCCACACAGTACCCTGACTTTCAGAACGCCACCATCAAAGGCAGACGAGTGCCCGAAGTCATTAACGACAACGCCTGGCTACAAGGAGACTTCATTAAGACGATCCAGCAGCGCGGCGCGGCCATCATCACCGCCCGCGGCGCGTCATCCGCTGGCTCGGCGGCCGCTGCCATCATCGACTCGGTGAACAGCATCCACACGCCCACCGCGGCTGGCGATTGTGCGTCGCTTGCCGTGATGAGCCACGGCGAGTACGGCGTGCCCGAGGGCCTGCAGTTCGGCTTCCCGCTCAAGAGCACCGGCTCTTCCTGGCAAGTGATCGAAGACCTCCAGCACGACGACTTCGCCAAGGAAAAGCTCCGCGTTACCACCGAAGAGCTAGTCTCCGAGCGCGAAGAAGTCAAAGAGCTCTTATAGCGCGCGGCAGGCGGGTCCTGCCTAACGCTTGGGCGATACCGGGATAGGAGCCGGCCGTGCGGGAGGAGTGGATATTTGAGCGGACTGGATCAGCCCATCGTGATCGCCAATTCGAGCTACCACACAGGCCATGAGCGGTCGTTTCTCGCAGCCGAAGAGCAGGGTTTTGCCAGAGAAGAGGGCCTAGATCGCTACGTCTATCTGCGCGGCGGCCTCATCCCGGCTCAATGGGAGGGGGATGCACTCGGGCGAACGATGTGGGAACGCGGCGTGGACATCTCCCCCTCGGTCAACGTCTGGTCCGCGATCAAGCAGCGCGCGCTTGGGGAGGACGTCTATATTGTGGGTGGCTGGCGCGTCCAGTCTGCCCCCAAGCTCATCGGTGCCAGAGGCATCACCCGCCCGGAGCAACTCAGAGGGACCAAAAGCATCATCCGCGAGCGCTGGGGTATGCACCTCGGGGTGGTGTTGGCGCTGCAAACGCTCGGCGTCGGCCCGGACGACGTTGAGTGGGTCGAAGACCCCATGGTGGCGTACGGTGCCGGTGGCGCCGATGATTTACTTCGCTCAGGCGAGATTTCGCTCCTCTCGGCGAGCGGACCGAGAGCAGACGCGCTCATTCACGAAGGGTTCCCCCTCGTGGTCGACCTTGCGGAGTTTTATCTCCAGCATGGAGCCTGGCCCCCGGGCCGGGTCGTCGTTGCTACCCGCCAGACCATCGATCAGCGCGGCGACGACTTGCGGGCATTTCTCCGCGCAAACCTGCGCGGCTACTGGTTTTCGATCGATCCCCGCAATCACGCCTACATGCATGACCTGGAGACCCGGTGTCGCCAGGCCACGTTCAACGAAGATGAGCGAAAGGTCCGCCGGCTGAGAGATGACGATGCAGTCCCAGCTGAGTCAGATCCCAGGGAGTTCGGGGGTAGTATGGTCATGGATGGGCTGGTCGACCGAGCCGCGCTCGCCGGCGTGATCGACGGCATGGTGAAGGCCGGGCAGATCGAGGCGCCGCTCACCGTCGATGATGTCTTGAAAGACGCGGCATCCATCGATGCTTGCCAGAGATTGATCGACCGCGGTCTCATCGACCGGGACAAGGTCACTCAGTGGCGCCGCGCCAAGGGAGTAGCATCCTGAGTCTGCGACCATGCTCGGCGATCTTGCTCATTTGTATCGCCGCGCTCCTAGTCGCTTGCACGCCCATGGCGGTTCGCCCGTCGAGTCAGGCTAGTCCACTTCCACGAGCCCCCAAGCGGTTAACAGCCGCGCTCCAGGGTGATCCCAAGTCCCTGGGGACGGAGGCCGGGACCTTCGCTCGGCCCCTGCGTGGCTTGCTCCACGCCGGACTGGCTAATCCCGATGAGAGAGGTTACGTACGAGCACAACTGGCCGAGGCAGTCCCGACCGTGGAGAACGGCCTTTGGAAGCTCCTCCCGGACGGCCGGATGGAGACGACCTGGCGCATTCACAGCGGGGCTCAATGGCACGGGGGGAGCCCATTCACCAGCGATGATGTGTTGTTCACGGCTCAGGTGGCTCAGGACCGAGAGCTTCCGTCATTCCGAGACGCCGCCTACGCATCGGTGGAGTCGGTCGTGGCCCCTGACCCGCTCACTGTGGTCGTAACCTGGAAGACCCTCTATATCAACGCCGACCAGCTCTTTGGTAACCCGCTCCCCCGCTATTTGCTGGCGGTGCCGGCTCGAGAAGAGAAGGCGACCTTCACAGAGCTTCCCTATTGGAACCTAAGCTTCGTCGGCACCGGGCCGTTCCAGCTCAAGGAATGGGTCCCGGGGATTCATGTTTTGCTTACGGCAAATGACGCTTATCCGCTCGGCCGTCCCGTGATCGATGAGCTGGACGTCAAGTTCATTCCCAGCAGCAATACATTGATCACCAACCTTCTGGCGGGCGATGTTGAGCTGACGCTGGGGCAGACTCTCTCCTTTGACCAAGCCCTCGAGATGCGTGATCGGTGGCAGCAGGGGCACGTCGAAGTGGTTCCCCGACCGGGTTGGACTGTGATCTATCCCCAGTTCACCTATACGAATCCGCCCGCGGTGGCTGACGTGCGCTTCCGGAGGGCCCTTATGCACGCGATCGATCGTCAGGAGATGGTCGACACCCTGGTTGCGGGCCTTTCGTCGGTGGCCCATAGTCTGCTTCCCCTTGGCCGCCCCGATTACGCTGATATCAAAGCCCGCGCCCCCCGCTACGAGTACGACCCCAGGATGGCCGCGCAAATGATCGAAGAGTTGGGTCTTGTGAAAGGGGCAGACGGCGGGTGGGTAGATAGTGCCGGCAAACGACTTTCGGTCGAGGTCCGGACCTCCGGTGAGAACGATAACAACGTCAAGGCGCTGCACTCGGTCGTTGATTATTGGCAGCGAGCTGGCGTCGCAGTCGATGCGGTTTTCGTGCCGTCCCAACAACGGGACCGCGAGTACCTGGCGACGTTCCCGGGATTCATCCTCAGCCGCCACACGGCGGATGAGACCTATTTTGTGAACTTCATCAGCGCCAAGGTCGCCACCCGCGAGAACAGCTTCACCGGAGGGGACACCGGCTACCACAACCCTGAGTACGACGAGCTATACGAGCGTTACTCGAGAACGATTCCGCTGCAAGAACGCATCGAGGCTCTGGGAAAGCTTGACTATCACCTAGCGGACCAAGCGGTAGCCATGGGCCTGTACTATGACAATCTGGTTGCAGTGATCGGGAATCGGCTTACGAACGTCGTCGTCCCTCAATACTATGGCACCCAGTTCACCTGGAGCGCTCACCTCTGGGACGTCTCCGGGTAAAGCCTTTTCGCCCGTTGCAAAGGAGGCGGCTATGCTCGATGACACGCGGCCGGGCACCGTCTATTGGATCGACCACTATACGGTCGGGACCAACGACCTGGATCGGTGGAGCGCGTTCCACGAACGAGTGCTCGGCGCACGGACAGTGGCCCCGGCTCCAGGCGGCCGTGCTCGCGACATCTTTCAAGACCTGACGAACTCTCACCACGGCGGATTCATTCAGACGGACCCCATGCCGCCGAGTGATGGTGTAGGCAAAGGACTCCCGCGTCACGGGCTGTTCATCTGGCCCGAGGATGTGGATGAGCATTTGCGCCGGCTGGACGTATGTGGTGCTCCGCATTCCGACGCCATTTGGACCTCGGCCGAAGGGGAGGATGGAACCGCCATCTATTGGGAAGATCTGGACGGCAACCAGTTCGAGTTCTGGGCCCCTGCGCGTATGCCGGCCGGCGGGATGGACGACTGCGGTCCACTCAGGATTGGGCGCGTCAGCCATGGTGTTTATGAATCCCGGGATCTCCAGCGAACGGCAGACTTCTTCAGTCGCTACTGCGCGTTGGAGCCGCTGGTCAACTCAGACGTTCCGAGCGATACGCTGGTGCTCCCGCTGGCAGCCGGTGGTCGGATGGTATTTAAGCAGGTAGAGGTGCT
>DASXTD010000775.1:0-4742 GCA_036505655.1 Chloroflexota bacterium | reverse complement strand
CTCACCACTAGCAGCTTCCAGGCCGGCGGCCAGGGCTCCAGCTTTGTAGCCCACTCGATCTTCCCGCCGCACATGCACGATATTGACGCCCCGAGCAGCGTAGTCGCGGACCACTCGCGCCGCGATGTACTGAGTCTCATCCGTCGAGTCGTCGAGCACCTGGATCTCCAGGCGGTTGCCTGGCCACCGGAGGTGCGAGGCGGCGCGGATAAGTCGCTCGACGACGTAAAGCTCGTTAAAAATGGGCAGCTGTACCGTAATCATTGGGTAGCTTTGCAGGGGTGGGGGAGCCGGGTGCCGCGGTGGGCGAGTAGCGGCAAGGTAGACCAGGTAGGCGAGATTGCAGCCGACGGCGAGAAATACCGCCATGACGAGGACATAAAGCGCCATCACGGGCAGCCAGATGCCGTCCAAAAGCGCGGTCAGTGCTGTCATCCGATGAGGGCCACCGGTAGAATCGTCTCTACTCTCCGAAGGGGCGAACCGGCAGACACACGGGACCCAAAAATGGCGAAACGCTCGGGGTTGCCCCTGAGTATAGCCCGCGTGGCTGGCCCTGTCACCCATAAAGCTCTTGATGCTGAAAGCCTGCGGCCTGTCTATGGCATAGCCGGCCACCGGCGAGAAGATGGAGCGTAGCGATCGGCGGCGATGTGACGGACTTTAGGTGGGCTTGATCTGAGTTGGCTATAGTGACTTAGAAGCAATGAGTGCATTTGTATCGCCGATAGGCGCGCGGGCCCCTACGCCGACAAGAAAGCTCACACCGGGTGCTGGCGGACTGACCGACACCGTCGAGTGCTGCCGGGACTCCCTTGCTCATCGGCCCTCGGCCCTGATCGTTGATTTCGACGGCACCCTAAGCCCGATCGTGCCCGATCCCGCCTCCGCCGTGATCCTGCCCGAGTGCAAGACGGCACTGGCTCGGTTGGTGCTGCAACTGGATCTGGTGGCGGTGATCAGTGGGCGCGCGCCGGATGAAGCGAGGGAGAAGGTGGCGCTCGACGGGATCGAATACTTCGGGGTCCACGGCATGGAGCATTGGACGCCAAACGGCGTGGAAGTGGCGCCAGGGCTGCAGCCCTTCATCGACGTTGTGGCGCAGCTGCTCCCAGAGCTGGAGGACCACGTAGCCTTGCCGGGCGTCCGCATCGAGGCTAAGGGGCCGGCGGTTGCCATCCACTATCGACAGGCCGCGGATCCAGAAGCGACCCATCAGTCATTGCTAGAACCGCTGCGCCATATTGCCAGGCATGCTGGGCTGGAACTGCTGCAGGGCCGCATGGTGATGGAGCTGCGCCCACCGGGGCATGGCAAGGGCGGCTGCCTTACGTATCTGGCCGAGCAGCGCGGGCTATCCGGTGTCGTCTACGTGGGCGACGATCAGACGGACGAGGACGCCTTCAGGGCGCTCCGGCTATGGCGGCGGACCGAAGGCAGAGCCGGAACTACGGTGGCGGTCGCCAGCGCCGAAGCCCCGCCGACCTTGCTAGAGACCGCTGACTGCACGGTCTTAAGTGTTTGGCAAGTCGGCGAGCTGCTGACCGCGCTGGCCGACGCTAGTTTCTAGTGGATGACCTTGCGCTTGTTCTTGACGTAATCAAGCAGGATGTACTCGCCCAGCCGGTTAGGTGAGGCGTAGAAGGCCCGGCCGCCGTTTACCTTGGCCATGGTCTTGACGAAGTCTGAGGCGTAGCGCTCGCGCTCCATCATGAAAGTGTTGATGGTGATGCCGTCGTGGGTGCAGCGGACGACTTCCCGCAGGGTCTCTTCCATCGCGCGGGGCGAGCGGCGACCGTAACCCCACCCATCGGCAGGATCCATCCCTGCAAAGCTGGTGAACGTGGTGGGCTGGCCGTCGGTGATCATGATGATCTGCTTGGTTCCCTGATGCTTGCTGAGGACCAGGCGAGCCTGACGGAGGCCCTCTTGTAAATTCGTGCCGCCGCCGTACTCCACCCAGTAGCTGTCTAGCAGCATCTCGGGCCGGAGGACCATGACGAAGTAGCTGAAGGCCACAACGTACAGGTTGTCTTTGGGGAACTTCGTGCGGATGAGGCTATCGAGCGCGAGGGCCACCTTGCGACCGGCCTGAAAGCGCCCGCCCATCATCATCGAGTAGCTCATGTCCAGCATGATCACCGTCGAGCACTGGGTCATCTGCTCGGTGCGGTAGATCTCGAAATCGTCCAGCTTCATGGAGACGGGCGTGCCGGGGCCCTCCCGGATGAGCGCGTTCATCACCGATTTCTGGGGGTCCAGGAAGAATTGGTCGCCATACTGGTAGGGCTTGGTTTCGTCGAGCCGCTCTACACCGAACCCACGGTGGTCGAGGTTGTGGTCGCCCACCGCGTTCTCATGGATCTTGCCAAAGATGTCCTGAAGGGCCCGCTCGCCGATCTTCTTGATGGCACGCGGAGTGAGCTCCCAGTCTTTGCCGCGCCGCTGGATCAGCCCTGCTTCTTCCAGCATGCGGGTGACCTCTTGCATCTGCTGGGTCATCTGACGGGCTTCTTCACCGAGGATTCGCCCGATCTCGTCAGAGTTCAGATCCGATGCGTTATTGGTGCGAATAGCCTGCAACAGCTCGCGCTCCAGGTCGTCCATGCTGTTCATGTCGCCCATGAGCTTCATGGCTTCCTGGAGGCTCACCGGCTCGTCGCCGGAGAAATCGTATTCGTCGCCGCCTGATCCTGGCCGGAGCCGCTGCATGTTGGCGCCCAGTTGGGCCATTTCCCACTGGAATTGGCTGTCCTGGAACACCGAATCCAACATCTCTTCCAGCTGCTGCCGCATCTCGGGAGTCATGGAGTTGAGCAGTGATTCCATCTGCGCCATGCGGTCCTTGAGATGGTCCAGAAGCTGGTCCAGGTTCTGGATGTCATCCGGGAACATCTGTCCCCACTTCTTCTTGAAGGCTTCGAAGTCGGGCTCTTCGCCCTTGAGCCGCTGCTTCATCATCTCGTTGAGGTCGTGGACCATCTCCTGGATTTGTTGCAGGCCCTCAGGGGTGAGCTGGCCGATGCTTTGCTGGAGGTTCTGGAAGTAGCTCTGCAGGACCTGCTGCTGGAGCATTTTCATGAGCTCTTCGAATTGCTCGCGGGCTTCCGGCTCCATGAAGTCGTAGTCGCGGAGCTCCTGGATGCGCCCGCCGACGTCGGGCGGCAAGTGGTCGAGCTGCTCGAGCCGCTTACGGACCATACTTTCCATGATGTCGCGGAACATGGGATCACTGGAGCCCGGGGCGGCTCCCGAGCTCTGACCGGACGATCCCCGCGATCCGCCGGCGGGGCTCTGGGGCTGACCCCCAGAGCGGTTACCGGCGGGGTTGCCGCCCTGGTCAGCGCTGGCGTCTTGCTCACCGGCCTCGTTCCCTTGTCCGCTGTCTCCTGATCCTTCGGGGGCCTGGTCCGCTGTCCCTTGAGGGTTGAGGCGGCGCTCGATACCTTCGCGCTCAGTCTTGACGATGTTTTCGAGCTTTTCCTTGATGTCATCGAATATGGAGCCCAGGTTGTAGCGCTGCATGGCATTGCCGCGGGCGTTGCGCATCTTCTCCAGCAATTCCTGGAGGCCCATCATGCGGCGGCCGCTGGGGAACTCAGCACCCCGCTGGAGGAGGCGCCGCAATGCTGACTGGAGGTCGCCGTCTTCTAGCATCTCGTCGGCGATCTCCCGCATGAGATCGTCGGCCGTGAAGGGCTCGATGTCCTGGCTTCCGTCCCAACGACTGTAACGGTAGGCTCGCATGCGCTCCTCAAATCGGGGGAAAAGCTTGCTCGTGGGGCCAGTGGCCTTGACCGCAACCATACTGGACTGTCCGGGCAATGTAAAGGGTTGGGGAGCAGATTGTTGTTGATGCGCGGTTAATTGCTCTAGAATCAACAATTCTCAGCCGGTGAATATCTTGTGAGCGATCGCGAGCATCTGACCCAACGAGTCCTGGAACAGCACGATCGGCTGTTCCGCTGCGTGCTGCTGCGCCAAACGGACGACTGGCTGAGCGTGGAGTTCACCATGCAGCAGCTAAAAGCCCTGGTGCTGCTGGACACGATGGGGAGCGCCACCAGCGGCCAGCTTGCCCGCGGTCTGGGCGTCGGCCTGTCCACCATGACGCGCATCGTGGATCGCCTCGCCGAGAGTGCGGTGGTCACGCGGGGCGAGGATCCTGATGACCGCCGCGCCACGCGCGTCCAAACCACGCCAGCGGGGCATGACTTCGTCGCTCGCCTGCGCCAGCTTCGCCACGAGCATATGGCGCGTCTCTTGGAACGTCTGAGCGTCGCCGAGTTGGAGCAAGCGGCGGCGGTGTCCCGGTTTCTCGCCGAGGCGGCCGAGGCTGTGGCCATGGAAGGTACTGTTGCAGGAGAAGCCCCACCGTGACGCAGCGAGACCCGGGAGAGAACCCAAGAATGGAATCGAACGACCCGCCCATCGAAATTCCTGTGGTGGCAGCAGCCGCGCCGCCCACTTCGCCCCGGGTGGACATGCCTACCAACGGAGCAGTGTCCACGCAGCAGTCCCCCGCTGGCGCGACGGTCGCGTCCCGACCCAGAGGGCGGCGTCGCTTGATTCTGCTCCCCATCGTGTTCATCGTCCTGGCGGTGGGGACGTACCTCGGCGTGGGCTTCTACCGCGATGGCTTGCTCTACGTGTCTACCGATAATGCGCAGCTCACGGGGACTCCGGTGCAGGTCGGGCCAACCGCGGCGGGGCGCGTCCTGTCAATCTCTCCGAGCGTCGGT
>DASXTD010000774.1:0-5838 GCA_036505655.1 Chloroflexota bacterium | reverse complement strand
CAAGGGCATCCCCAAGCCGGACGCCTACCTGAAAGCAACCGGGACAGCTTCTTATGCAGGCGACGTGCGCCTGCCCGGAATGCTGGAGGCGAAGGTGCTCCGGAGCGTGCACCCGCACGCGAAGATCATCTCGATCGATGCGAGCGCGGCGGAAGCTCTGCCCGGCGTGTTTGCTGTGGTCACCGGCGCGGACTGCGCGCCGACTCGCATCGGCCGCTTCATCAAGGACCGCTATGCGCTGGCCCGCGAGAAGACGACCTACATCGGCGAGCCGGTGGCAGCCGTCGCGGCGGTGGACGAGGAAACTGCCGAGCGAGCTATGCAGCTGATCGAAGTCAACTACGAGCCGTTGCCGGCCGTCTTCGACGCCGAAGAGGCTCTGGCGCCGAACGCTCCCATACTTCACCCCGATGTGGCCGAATATATTGACCCGGGGAAGACCGAGCGCAAAGGGAATATGCGCAACCGAGTGGTATTCGAGAAGGGCGACGTCGAAGCGGCATTTAAGGAGCCCGGCGTCGTTACCTACGAATCGAGCTATCGCACCGCCCGTCAGAGCCAGGCGTTCACGGAGCCGCACGCGGCGATTGCCCAGGCCGATGGTACGGGGAAGGTGACGGTCTGGGCGGCGACGAAGGCGCCCTTCGGCGAGCGGCCGAGCATTGCCGATACGCTGGGCGTGCCAGCTTCGCGAGTGCGGCTGATCTCACCGGTGGTGGGTGGGGATTTCGGCGGCAAGGGAGCAGCGTTTATCGAGCCCATCGTGGCGCTTTTGGCGCGCAAGGCTCGGCGGCCCGTGCGGCTCACCCTGTCCCGCGTGGAAGAGATCACCGCCATGACGTCCCGCCCCTCCTGCGTTATCCAGCTCAAAGTGGCTGCGCGTCCTGACGGCACGTTGGTGGGGATGGAAGGCACCATGCTCTACAACGTGGGCGGCGTGGACGATAACGTGGCCGGCGTGGCAGGGAGCGCGACCAGCCTGATGGGCGCATATCGGATCCCCAACGCGCGGGTCTCCGCGACGTCCGTCTACACGAATACGTCCCCAGGCGGGCACGTGCGGGCGCCCAGCGGACCGCAGACTGGCTTCGCGACGGAATCGGCGTTCGATAGCCTGGCGCGCAAGCTGGGCATGGACGCGCTCGACTTTCGCATGAAGAACTCGCTGCACAACGGGGAAGCGCCACCCACCGGGCATGGAGTGCTGCAGAACATCGGGCTGCAGGAATGCGTCGACAAGGCCCGCGATTGGGCGAAACAGCATCTCGGCGCGAAGGGTCCGAACGAGGGAGTCGGCGTGGCACTGGGGCTGTGGGCCATTCATCCCAACCCCTCGCTGGTGAATAGCTCCGCCACCGTGAAGATCGACACAGATGGCAGCGTGGTGGTCATGAGCGGTGTGGCGGACCAGGGTGGTGGCCAGTGGTCACTGGTGGCCCAGATCGCCAGCGAGGTGCTGGATGTGCCGGTCGCTCGGGTGAGCGTAATCGCGGCCGATACCGAGGGTACGCCGCCGGAGCAGGGGACAGGCGGAAGCCAGACCACCTATCGGGTGGGGAACGTGGTGCGCCAGGCGGCCGAGAGCGCTCGTCAGAAAGTGGTTCGCCTCGCCGCCAGCAAGCTAGAAGTCGACGAGGAAGAGATCGAGATCAAGGAGGGAGTCGCCTCCGTCCGTTCGGACCCGAGCAAGAAGATGACCATGGCCCAGATCGGACAGGCGGCGGCCACGTCGCCGGCGGGGCCCATCACAGGGACCGATGCGGAGGCGCGGGAGCGCGAGATCAAAGAGCAAGGGCATGCCCGCGAGGAGACGGTGGACGCGGCGAGCTTTGCCTGCCACATCGCCAAGATCAAGGTGGACCCGGAGACGGGCCAGATCGACGTGCAGCAGTACTACACGTCGCAAGACGTGGGCCGAGCGCTCAATCCGATCAACTGCAAGGGCCAGATCGAGGGTGGAGTGGTGTACGGCCTGGGCTATGCCCTGAGCGAAGAGATCCTCTCCGAGAACGGGACCAACCTCAACGCGAACCTGTGGGAGTACCTGCTGCCCACCGCCCCACACATCCCGGAGCTTACGGTGGAGCTGGTGGAGGTCCCCTCCAGCTATGGGCCGTTCGGTGCTAAAGGGGTCGGCGAGACTCCGGTTATTCCCGTGGCGGCAGCGATCGCCAACGCGGTAGAGGACGCGATCGGCGTGCGGGTTACGCAAGCGCCGTTTACACCGGAGCGGGTCCGGGCAGCGATCGGTAAGCAGCGCCCCGAGCTGCTCGGGAAGTAGCCCACCACCAGGCATCCGCCGCGCGGTCTCACGCGTATTCTGTTCGGAGTACTGCGCGCCTGGGGGCTGCATATGAACGAGATCGAACGGTACCTGGTCGAGGAAGAGCTCGAGCACTACCGCTTCGGGTGGATCACTCGGCGTGAGTTCATGCGACGAGCCGCTCTGCTGGGTGTGGGCGCAGGAGCGGCACTTGGTCTGGCGCGCCCCCTGGGCGCACCAAGCCCTGTTCACGCGGCTCCAACAGGGCAGGGGTCGCCTTTTTCGGTGGCGGAAGACGATCCGGCGGTGGCTAGCACCTTTGTCTCATACACAAGCTCGGACGGTGTCGACCTCGTCGCCTACTTAGCCTTGCCGTCCCACGAGCGAAGGAATGCGACGCTGCCCGGAGTGGTGATCTGTCACGAGAACCGCGGGGTGACCCCCCACTTCAAAGACGTCCCTCGGCGTTTCGCCAAGCAGGGCTACGTCGCGATCGTCCCTGATCTCCTTTCGCGTTTTGGTCCAACCACGGATCAGTTGAGCGATGACGAGGTCCGGGCCACCTACAGTCTCATGGACCCGGAGCAGAATGCACTCGACTTCGCGGCCGCTCTGGATTTCCTCAAGGGGCACCCGGCTGTGGACTCGCAGAAGCTAGCCGCGACGGGCTACTGTTTTGGGAGCGGGGTGATCTGGCGGCTGGCCACCATCTACCCAGATTTGAAAGCCGCGGTGCCATGCTACGGGTCGAACCCACCGTTGGACGACGCCGCCAACATTCGCGCTGCCGTACTGGGCGTCTATGCAGATCTGGACGCACGAATCACCCCGGCTCGTTTCGAGCTGGAGGAACGCTTGCAGTCGGCGGGCGTAACTTATCGCTTCAAGGTATATCCGAACTCACAACATGCCTTCTTCAACAACACCGGTGCCGCCTACAACCCCGATACCGCGGCGGAACTCTGGATGGATACGCTCAACTGGTTTGCCGAGTACCTGGATTTGCCGTCGCCGGTGGTGGAGCCCAACATGGCATAGGGTGGCCTCACCCCCACCCTAACCCTCCCCCGTCCGAGGGGGAGGGGATCAAAGGACGGCCCCGGCTCTCACGCCTGCCCCCTCTCCCCGAGGGAGAGGGGGCAGGCGTACAATAGGTCAGATATCTGATGCGTCCCTCTGACTACCTCCTCATGTCCACTGGCTCTGTGCCGCCCCGCCGTACTCGTGGTGCGCCCAAGCGCCGCTCGAGTGGCCGAGCCGCGGTTGTGGGTATCATCATTGCGCTGCTGGCCGCCGTGCTCGGGCTGGTCACTACCGTGGGCGTCGCGAGCGCCTACTCGGCCTACCAGTCTTTTACCCGGGACCTGCCTTCGGTCGCCGGAGTGGGCAATCGGCCGCTATTCAAGACCACGCGGGTGCTCGACCGCGACGGCAACCTCATTTATGAGCTGTTCGATCCTGATAAAGGACTGCGAACGGTCGTGCACGTCGGAGATCTGCCCCAACAGATGGTGAACGCCATCCTGTCGGTGGAAGATTCGACCTTTTACGACAACCCGGGGGTCGAAGTCCGCGGTATTCTGCGTGCGCTCTTCCAGGATGTGACGTCGGGCACAATCGTGTCCGGCGGCAGCACCATCACCCAGCAGCTCATTCGCAATGTGCTGCTCACGCCCGAGGAACGGACCTCGAACACGCTCTCCCGCAAGCTCAAAGAAGCGGTGCTGGCTGTCGAGCTGTCGCGAAGCTACACCAAGAAGCAGATCCTCGAGATGTACCTGAATGAGATCTATTTCGGGAACCTCTCCTACGGCATCGCCACCGCCGCGCACACGTACTTTGGAAAAGATCCTAAGGACCTGACTCTGGCCCAGTGCGCACTCATCGCGGGCCTTCCCCAGGCGCCCTCGCTGTACGACCCGTTCCGCAATTTAGACCGCGCGAAAGGTCGCCAGGAAGAGGTGCTGGACCTGATGGTCCGTCATGGGTACATCAGTCCACAGCAGGCCGCGGCGACCAAGCAGCAGCCTCTGGACTTCAATTCACCCGACGACGACGTCGCCACCAATCGGTATCCTCACTGGTCAATCTACGTGCGCTCGGTGCTAGAAGACTGGTACGACCCCAAAGACCTGCTGGGCGCGGGCCTGACCGTCTACACCACGCTCGACTCGCGCCTGCAAGACCTGGCTCAGGAGGCGGTCACCAGTCGAGTACGCGACCTGGCTGCTCAAAATGCGACTAATGCCGCGCTGGTGGCGATCGATCCTAGGACGGGCGAGATCCTCAGCATGGTGGGGAGCCCAGATTTCAACGATGACTCCATCGATGGGCAGGTGAACGATGCCATCGCTCCCCACCAACCCGGGTCATCTATCAAGCCCATTGTGTACGCGAACGCCTTCGTAAAGGGATTTGCGCCCGCCACGGTCGTCGTCGATGAACCGATCGCGATCCCGGATGGTGCTCAGACGTGGCGGCCGAACAACTATGACGACAGATTCCGCGGCCCGATGACGCTGCGGGAAGCCCTCGGCAACTCCATCAACATCCCGGCGGTCAAAGTGCTGCAGTTCGTGGGACTGCCGGACGCGCTCGACCTGGGCAAGAAGATGGGCCTGACGAGCCTACTCGATCCACAGCAATACGGTCCATCGTTCGTGCTGGGCGGCGGCGAGGTGCGGTTGGTGGAGCTAGCGTCGGCCTATGCTACGTTGGCAGACCAGGGCGTGACGACACCAGCGAGTCCGATCCTGAAAGTGGTCGATGGCGAGGGCCGTACGATCTACGAGCACAAGCCGGACCCGAAGCTCGTGCTCGATCCGCGGGCGGCCTGGCTGATAACCAATGTTCTGTCCGACAACAATGCGCGACTGGTGACGTTCGGGGCTAACAGCACACTTCGCCTGGCCGGTGGGCGCCCGGCCGCCGCCAAGACCGGATCGACCGACGATTACCGCGACTCCTGGACGATGGGGTACACACCGAGCCTGGTGGCCGGAGTCTGGGTGGGCCGAAACGATCACAAGCCGATGAAGCTGGTGGTAGGCTCGTCCGGAGCAGGCAAGATCTGGAACGCCTTTATGGAAGGGGCGTTGGAAGGCCAACCGATCGAGGCCTTCCCGGCCCCGCCGCCGGGTGTGGTGCAGGCGACCGTCTGCGCGACGACTGGCTTCGCAGGGACGGCGGATTGTCCCCGAATGGTGACCGATTGGTTCATGAAAGAGCATCTCCCTACGATTCGGCGACCCGCCGTCGCCATCGATCGCGTGAATGGCAAGCTGGCTGGGCCGAACACGCCCTACCAGGACATCGTGTTCCAGGGGATGAATCAGCGGGTCTCGGGCGAAGGGCCCTTCCCACCCACCGAGTACTCTGAGCGCACGGGCGGTGGCTGGCCCTGGGACGGCGTCATCGTCCTGTCTGTACCCACCGCGTTGCCGTCGCAGCAGAACCGCGCAGCTTCGGCTTCGCCCGTGCCACAGAATCGCCCGCCGGCAGCGGTAGCGACGGTGCCCCCGGCCGCAGGCCAGAGGAGCGGCTGAGCCGGGGCTATAATCCAGTCTCCTGACGTA
>DASXTD010000773.1:0-3718 GCA_036505655.1 Chloroflexota bacterium | reverse complement strand
CGTCGTAGGTGCCGCTGAGACCGGCTCGCCATTCGGGGTCACGTAAGTCACCCTGTGCGGTGTCCGCTCGGTCTCCGAAGCGGCTCAGGCGCTGCTTGGCCTGCTCGAGCATGACCGCCGACTGGTCGAGCACCGTGACTCGCGCGGCGCTGAAGTGGCTTAGCAAGACCTCGGCAAGCCAACCGTCGCCGCCTCCGACGTCGAGCGCCCGAAAGGATTGGTCAGACCGATAGGGAACGAGAGAGCGGATCATCAGGAACTGGTGCATTCGTTCGTCAAAGCGGCCATTCTGCTGGCCCAGCCAATAGCGTACGTATTCCGGATCGAACCAGTTCTCGCGAGGGCGCACCGGTGCTTCCAATTTCCCCTCCCTTTTAACGGCCGTCGCTCACCAACCCCACAAGGCTGGATCCCGAGACGCTCCGCTTGTTCTGACGGCCGTTTGTATCATCACGGGTGCGCTGTCGCAGCGCAAGCGCAATCGGAGGAGTGATGAAGGGTCGAATCGCTGCCTGCGTACTTCTAGGTCTGGTCGGGCTATTCGCCGGGTGCTCGTCACGACCATCGGGTCCGCCATGGAGTGCGCCCCCTGCCATGGCAATCGATCCCAATAAGCAGTACAGCGCCGCGATTCGGACGAACCTGGGCGATTTCCAAGTCGAGCTCCTCGGGAAGGACACGCCGAATACGGTGAACAATTTCGTCTTTCTGGCTCGCAATGGGTTTTACGACGGCGTGAAGTTCCACCGGGTGATCAACGATTTCATGGTGCAAACGGGCGATCCTACGGGCAGCGGGCGAGGTGGACCCGGGTATCAGATCGTGGACGAGCCCGTGATCAGCAACTACGACCGTGGCGTGCTTGCGATGGCCAATACCGGACGGCCCAATACGGCGGGGAGCCAGTTCTTCATCGTGCAGGGGGCTAGCGTCACGCTCCCCAAGACGTACACGATCTTTGGCAAGGTGACCGACGGGATGGACGTAGTAGATAAGATCGCGGCGGTCCCGGTTGCGGCATCGGCTACCGGGGAGCTATCCGTGCCTCAACAAGAGGTGCGGGTCGAAAAAGTGACGATTACGGAGAAGTGAACCTCTCCCCCTCCCCTTGCGATGGAAGGGGGAGAGAAAGAATTTCTCGGGGGCGCAGCCCCCGGACCCCCTGGCCCGTACGGAGGTGGCGAGCGCGGTCGCTAGGCTCGTGTCGCGGCTAGCTTGACTCGCAGCCGGGCCATGGCTTCGAACTGATCATCGAGGGTTTGACCGCCGCGACAGATCCGATCCAGGTTCCGACAGCGATATCCGCCGCTGAGTGTCTGGGCAGCATCGGCCGCTTCGCTCAGATGGCGGAGAATCTTGGAGTGGGACCGCTTTTCAGCTGCGACCCGATCCAGTCGCGAGACGCGGTCACGGAGAGTGAGGAGCTGCCAGCGACAGATCGCCGCGGCGTTCGCCTGAGCCTGCTGCTCTTCGGAGGAGGCGATCTGGTCCCGCAATCGCTCGGCGATCCCAGCGGCGGCATCGAGCCCATCGATTAGGGCCGCGCGCGCCGTGGAACGGGTCTGATCCTCGGCGGCGGTGGGCAGGGCCCAGGCAACCGCGGGACCGAATCGCAACCATTGCAATGCGCCGGCGGGCATATGGAGAGGCTGGGCCACATATTCCTCCTTTGGACGGCCACCACCCGGCATAAATTCGGAGACTGGTTCCCGAGACCGCTTCGCTGCTCGACGGGGTCGCTTGAAGGGTACGCAGGCAATGCTGCGTAGTCAATGGATTGTCAGTAACGATCCGGTCACAAGTCGCCTATTACAATTCGGCTACCGTTGATGATTGAGTAAGAGTCAGCCACTTTTCGTGGGAGGAAATGTCCGTGAGTGATGACCTCCGTTCGCATAGCCGAATCATGGTGGAGGGTCCCGATCGTGCGCCTAGTCGCGCGATGATGCGGGCGGTGGGCTTCACTGATGAAGATTTCCGACGTCCTTTGATTGGGGTCGCCCACGCCTGGATTGGCATCATGCCATGCAATTTCAACCACCGGCGGCTGGCGCTGAAGGTGGCCGAGGGAATTCGGGCGGCAGGCGGTACCCCGGTTGAGCTCAACACTATCTCGGTCTCCGATGGTATCGCGATGGGGACCGAGGGCATGAAGGCCTCATTGATCTCCCGAGAGGTGATCGCCGATTCGGTCGAGCTGGCTGCGCGGGGCCATTCTTTCGATGGGCTGGTGACGATCTCGGGGTGCGATAAGACGATCCCGGGCATGGTCATGGCGCTCCGTCGGCTCGACATCCCCGGCCTGATGCTTTATGGCGGCTCGATTGCCCCGGGTGTGTACGAAGGACGTGACGTCTCGATTCAGGACGTGTTCGAAGCCGTAGGCGCGCACGGCGCCGGAAAAATGACCGACGCGCAACTCACGGCGCTAGAGTCGGTGGCGTGCCCAGGAGCGGGCGCTTGCGGCGGGCAATTCACGGCCAACACGATGGCTACAGCGTTTGAGGCGATGGGCATCTCCGCTATGGACACCAACACGACCCCGGCCACGGTCGCCGAGAAGGATGAAGTGGCGTTCCGTTGTGGGCAGCTCGCGATGGACCTGCTGCGCCATGACATCCGCCCGAGCCAGATCGTGACCCGCCAGTCCCTGGAGAACGCGATCGCCGCCGTGTGTGCGACCGGAGGCTCGACGAACGCGGTTCTTCACCTCCTCGCGGTGGCCCATGAAGCTGGCGTACCGCTCACCATCGATGATTTCGACGTGATCAGCGAGCGAACCCCGCTGCTCGCTGAGCTCAAACCGGGCGGCCAGTACATGGCGGTGGATATGCATCGGGCGGGTGGAGTGAGACTGCTGACCAAGCGGCTGCTCGACGCCGGCAAGCTGCACTCGTCGCCCCTAACTGTGACCGGGCGTACGATCGGTGAAGAGGCTAGCGAGGCGAAGGAGACGGCCGGCCAGAAGGTGATTCATCCCCTGTCCGATCCGATCAAGCCCACCGGTGGTCTGGTCATCCTCAAGGGCAACCTCGCGACCGAGGGGTGTGTGGTGAAGGTAGCGGGCCACGAGCGCATGTATCAGCGCGGGCCGGCGGCGGTATTCGATCGCGAAGAGGATGCGTTTGCGGCTGTCCAAGCGGGCCGAATTCGTCCCAACGACGTGGTCGTGATTCGCTACGAAGGGCCCAAAGGGGGCCCTGGCATGCGCGAGATGCTAGGTGTGACGGGCGCGCTCGTGGGTGCAGGATTGGGCGACGACGTGGCCTTGCTCACGGATGGTCGGTTCTCAGGAGCAACTCACGGCCTTATGGCCGGGCATGTGGCGCCCGAAGCCGCCGTAGGTGGGCCGATTGCCATCCTGCGTGATGGTGACACGATCGTGTTCGACATTGCCAAGCGACGCCTGGACGTCGAGCTCAGCGATGCCGAGATTGCCGAGCGGCTCAAAGGCTGGACGCCTCCCGCTCCGCGCTACACCATAGGGGTCATGGCGAAGTACGCGCGCCTGGTCTCTTCGGCCTCCCAGGGGGCGGTGACCGGCTAGGCCTCGACATACTCGATGCGGCTGGAAGGAGCCGGCACAGGTAAGCCTTCTTCGCGGAGGCCCTCGATGTGGAATTCGACAGCCTCCCGAATGAGCCGCTCGACTTTTGCGAGGGTTTCAGCGACGGCCACGCACCCGGGCAGATCGGGGACGTAGGCGCCGTATGAAGTC
>DASXTD010000772.1:0-7534 GCA_036505655.1 Chloroflexota bacterium | reverse complement strand
GCCGCTCAGTCGGCTGGGCCTATCCGCTGGACTCGCATCGCGGATGTTCAACGCCGGTTTGGTCATTCGGGACGATCACGGCGTGCCTATGCCGTACCTCGCCCAGGAAGTGCCGCAGTTAAACACCGCCAATTGGCGACTATCCCCGGATGGGACCATGGAGACCGTTTACCGGCTCAAGTCAAAGACCACCTGGCAGGACGGCGAGCCGCTTTCGGCCGATGATTTCGTCTTTGCGTACGAGATCTACAGCGCGCCGGCCTTCGGGCTGGCCTCGTCCACGCCTATGAACATTATGGATGGCGTGACTGCTCTGGACCCTCAGACGGTCCGTGTGCACTGGAAGCGAACGTACCCGGATGCCGCTGCCCTGGACGGTGGTATCACCGGCATGAGCTCGCCGGCCGCGTTTCCCCCTCTCCCCCGCCATCTCATCGGCCAGGCTTTTGCCTCGCAGGATGTGGAAGCGTTCGTCGCCAATCCGTTCTGGACCACGCAATACATTGGCGCTGGACCCTACAAGCTCGACCAATGGGAGACCGGCGCTTTTGTGGAGGGGATCGCGTTTGACGGACACATCCTGGGCAAGCCCCAGATCCCGCGCATTCGCCTCCTCTTTATCTCGGACCCCAACGCCGCGATCGCGAATCTGTTGTCGGGCACTGCCAATCTGACGACCGGCGACATCCTGCGCTTTCAGGAGATGCAGACGCTACAGCAGCAGTGGCCGGACGGCAAATACGTGGTCTTCTTCAGTACCTATCGGATCACGCAATTCCAGCGGAAGCCGGCCTATGCCAGCACCGCGGCGTTCCTGGATGCGCGCGTGCGCCAGGCACTGGCCCATGGAGTGGACTGGGATTCGCTGAACGAGGCATTGTTCGAGGGTCAGGGTCTCCGTTCCACGGGGCCCATCCAGCCATCGACCGCCTACTACGGCGACCTGGACAAAGTAGTGGCGCACTATCCGTTCGACAGCCGCCGGACCGAGCAACTGATGACCGACGCCGGCCTCACCCGAGGGCTAGATGGGGTGTGGGCCTCGCGCGACCCGGCCATCGGCCGAATGTCTTTTGAGACGAACGTCCTGGCTTCCCCAGCCAGCGACAACGAGATGCACATCATGGCGGACACCTGGCGCAAGCTGGGGTTTGAGGTGAAGGAAGTAGACTGGTCGCCCGCTCAGGGACAGGATAATGAGGTGCGCAACACATTTCCGGGCTTGTCGACCACCAGTACTCCGTCAGGCGAGCAGGCGATGAGCGAGTACCGCAGCGACCGCATCCCCACGCCCCAGAACCGCTGGACCGGCAATGACCGAGGGGCCTGGCCGGGGAGTCCGGATTACGATGGCTTAGCTGACGTTTGGGAGACCAGCCTGGATCGCAACGACCGCATTCGGTCCGTCATCGAGATGAACAAAGTCATGAACGACCAGGTGGTGGTGATCAATCTATACTGGAACCTGTTTGGCCAGGCCTATGCGAATGGGGTAGTCGGGCCCCGATCAACGGACCCGAGCACTACGGCTGAATGGAACATCCACGAATGGGAGTTTAGGTAGCTAGCGCTTTCCTCGCAGGAAATGCGGTGTTACGAGGCCGATCGAGGTGAACTCGGCGGCAAGCCGTCCCTCGCGGAGATCCCGTAGCCCCGAAACCCGTCCCGTAAACGTGAACGCTCCGATCTGGCTGTCAGGAGCGTTGGGATCAAGCATGCAGAAAAGCTCGTTCTGATTGTCCTCGCTCGCCCTGATCCAGGGCTCGTCCTCGGGGCGAATCAGCGCCAGGGCCGACAGCTTCGGGAGGCCGATGTCGTGCGGGCCATCTTCGGGTCCCTCATTGAACGAGTAAGCGATTACGTCATAGGGGGCGCTCGCGTTCACGGCCAGTGTCGCTGACGCCGCCTCGGGTGACATCGGATTGGGACCGGTGGTTCTACTCATCGCGCCCTGCTCATCTCGTTGTTTTCGCCATTTTAAGGCGGTTCGGTAAACTGGGGAACGCAATTCACCAGGAGGACGCCTAGCCATGCGCCGCTGGCCACGCGGACCGTTGATTCGGACTGGCACCGGCCCCGGAACCGAATGAGAACTGGAATGGGTGGGAGTGGGACCTGAAATGAGCCGTTTTACGCACGATCACGCGGGTGCTGGGGTCCATGAGCATGGTCCGGGGGAAACGCACAGCCACGTACGCGAGAGCTTCGAGGCTCACGGCCATTTTCACGAAGAGGACCTCGAAGCTCTCATGGCCCAGGATATGTCCATCAACGAGGCCGATATCAGCGGCATCAACCCTGGGTGGATGGTACTCAACAGCGTCGGCATCGACATCGGCTCTTCGACCTCGCATCTCACGTTTTCGCGGCTCTACCTGGAGCGGCGCGGGCTCGAAATGTCCAGCCGCTTTGTGACGGTTCGACGTGACGTGCTCTATCGGTCGCCAATCCTGCTCACTTCTTATGTCGATATCGAAACGATTGACGTGGATCGACTATCGGCTTTCGTGGAGGAAAGCTACGACCTGGCCGGGCTAGATCCGTCGCAGATACACACAGGTGCCGTGATCTGCACTGGTGAGGCGGTCAAGAAGAAGAACTCCGAGGCCATCACCCGTCTGTTCTCCCAGCTGGGTGGTCGGTTCGTGTGCGCTACTGCCGGGCCGCGGCTGGAGGCAATTCTGGCGGCCAATGGATCCGGATCGGTGGCCCGTTCGCTGGAAGGCAAGACCGTGATGAACATCGATGTGGGCGGCGGCACCACCAAGGTAACGGTTAGCCAGAACGGCGTCATTCTCGAAACGGGCGCGATTAACGTCGGTGCCCGGCTCATGGCATGGACTCCGAAGACGGGGCTGCTCAATCGCATCGAGCTATCCGGCCGCGCCATCGCCAACTCGGTTGGCATTCAACCGGAGATCGGTCAAGGGCTGACCGACGAAGAAAAGCAGTTGTTTGCAAGCAAGCTCGCCGATCTGCTGCTCCAGTATCTGAGGCGGGCGCCGGCCAGCGAGCTAGCTACGAGTCTTGCCATCACCGGGCCGCTGGAGTTTGGCGGCAAGATCGACGAGATCGTCTTCTCCGGCGGTGTGGGCGAGTACATCTACGAGCACGACCGCGAGGACTATGGCGACTTCGGGCCGCTGTTGGCTAAGGAGATTCGGCAACGGTTTGGCGATCTGCCCGCTCCGGTCGTCGAGGGGGCCGAGTCGATCCGCGCGACGGTCATTGGAGCATCGCAGTACACGGTGCAGGTATCTAGCAGCACGATCTTCCTGTCCGATCCGCAGTCACTACCGCTGCGCGACTACCAGGTGGTGGTGCCGCGCTTTGGGTTCGATGAGATCGATGAGCACGGCGTGGCCCGTGCGATCACCGATGCGATGGCTCGGTACGACCTGCTTGATGAAGATACCCGGCATCCGGTGGCGCTCTATCTGGATTGGCCCCACGAGACGTCGTACGCGAGCCTATGCACGCTCGCTTCGGGCGTAAGCCTGGCCCTCACGCCGCATGCGGATGGCCATCCGTGGGTGCTCATTTTCGAGCGCGATATCGGCGCGCTGGTCGGCGCCATCCTCAAAGAGGATATGAATGTCCCGAACGATATCGTCGCGGTCGACGAGGTCCAAGTCACCGACTTGGACTTCGTAGACGTCGGTCAGCTGTTGGGCAACCGCTCCGCCGTCCCCGTCGTCGTCAAGTCCCTGATTTTCGAGTAGGTTGCCGGCCAGTCTAGCGGAAGACGAGCTCCACGGGGTCCGTGCGATAGGTCACCGGGGGCATCGTGCACTCGACGCCGTTCTTGCGGTTCTCTTCGATGAAGTACCGTCGAACCTCTGGGTCCTCGTCGTCGTAATCGATGAGAACGCCGCCCTCTCGGACCGGGAGGTAGACGCCCCCTTCACCATCTGACGCGCGCTGCACCGACATGGGGCTGCTGCCACCGTACACGGCGACGTGGCGGGCGGGGACCGCGCCGGAGCTCATGTGCTGATGGAACCAGCCGTCCGGTGGGACGTAGATGCTGTTGGGACCCCAATCGACCCGGATGGTCTGATCGGCGTGACCTTCCTGCCAGGGGTGGATACCCAGCTCCCTCGGCCAGATATTGACGTAGCCGCTTCCTTTGAGTCCGACCAGCACCGCGCCTGGCCCATGGTAGTGGGCTTTGTGATAGCGACCGACTGGCCACTCGGAGATGTGGCCGGAGGGGAATCCGCCTGCCATCCGGTAGCCGGTCAATTGGCCACCAGCGACCTTTTGCTCCAAGTCCTCGACGAACTCCTCACTCACGTTGGGAATGAAGTTCGTGTACCAGATGGTGCCGTTGTAGCGGCCCGAGGTCACCCGGTTATCGGTGCGGTTAAAATAATCTTCGCCGCCGTCGTACTGATCGAGGAAGTCGTAATCGCAGTTGAAGACGAACTCGAATTGATTATCCTTGCCGTCTGAAATCCCGCCACCGAACAGCCCGTTGAACACCCGGGGCGCAGTGGTGACGCCGAAATAGAGCACGGGCTCGCGGCCGACGTTGATCATGCGGTAGTGCGTGTTCTTCGGCGGCGCGAACAGGCTGCCCTTGCCCCACTCGAACGTGCGCTTGGTGCCATTCTTCTGCCAGATTTCAGTGGCCCCACGGCCCTGCAAGATCAAGGTGAACTGCTCGTACAGGTGGTGCTGAGTCTCCAGTGCCTCGCCGGGTGGAATCTCGCATACGAACATGCCGCGCTCGGCCTGATAGGTCCCTACCAGCTCCACGAACGTCGCGAGGCCTTTACCGGTGCGCGCCCACGGCTTGCGCGGCAAAGCGGTGAGGTCGGCCACCCCGGCCACCTCGGAATGGATCGGGATGCCCTCGCCCTCCATCCAGCGGTAGTAGGGGAAGTTGCGTCGATTGGAAATGTCGGCAGCCTCGAGGATCCTTTGCGCTCGACTTGTCTGCATCGCGTTCCCTCCGCCCTGCGACAAAAGAAGTTGCCGCATATCGTACACGCTTTTATTTGAGGGCGACTCGGGCGACGGTCTCGAGCAGATCCTGGAGGTCGAATGGTTTGCCCAGGAACGCTGCTGCCTTCACTTCCGCCGCGGCGCGGCCGGCGTCGGCCGAGGCGGTGACCACGACGATGGGGGCACGAGGCCCTGGTTGCTGGCGATAGGCCTGGGCAAACGCCCATCCGTCCATGACCGGTAAGCGCATGTCGAGCAAGATCAGGTCGGGAGGCGACTCAGCCGCCAGCGTGAGTGCGGCTTCCCCATGCTCGGCTAGGATCACCTCGTGGCCGTCGCTTTCCAGGCAGAGCTGGATCGCATCGCGGCCAGCTGGATCGTCCTCAACTACCAGTACGCGTGCCATCGCTCAGCCCGCCGCCGATTCTGGGTGGTCGGCGGTTTCTTGCAGCGCGGCCAGCCGAACGACGAATTCACTGCCGCCTTCGGGCGGAAACTCTGCGAGCAACTGGCCGCCGTGCAGCTCTACGATCTCGCGACTGATGAAGAGCCCGAGCCCCAGCCCAGGATTGTGCGGCGTGGCCTCCACCTGGTAGAAGCGATCGAAAATCTGCGGACGGTGCTCGAGGGGGATGCCAGGCCCTTGGTCGCGCACCCGGATGTCCCAGGTTACATCCGGTCCATTGCGCACAGTCACCTCGACCGGGCTCCCTACCGGGCCGTATTTGATGGCATTCTCGATCAGGTTGATAACCACCTGCTCCAACCGCTCGCCGTCCACCGACGCCAGCGCCTTGGCCGGCCCCCGAAAAATCAGGGCGCGGTCGTTCACTCGCAGGCGGGTGGTGTCGACAATTTCCGAGACCATCTCCGTCAAGTCCATGGTGGCCCGGGTCAAGTCCAGTCTACCCGCCTGGATGCGTGAGATGTCGAGGAGTTGGTCGATGAGGCCGGCCAGACGCTGCGACTGCCGGTCGATCACTTCGGCGCTCCGATTCACCAGCTCGGGCGTGAGCTCCCCGGCGGCTAGCTGCCGATTCAAAAGCTGCGCGAACAGCCGCAATGAGGTGACGGGGGTCTTCAGCTCATGCGCAGCAATCGATAGGAACTCATCGCGCTCGTGCAGCAGTGCCTGGGCCAACCGCTCTGAGGCCTGCGCTTCGATTAGTCGAGCACGGTCGTCTTCCGCCTGTGCTGCCAGGCGAAGCGTTTCCTCCGTATCGCTGAGAGCTGCCTCGGTCTGTCTGCGCTCCGCGACCGCGGATGCCAGTGCCAGGGAACTGACGGCGGCCACGCTGAGAAAAGCCTGTAGCAGGATAAGCGATTCGTTTGCGCCTTCGCGGGCGAAGGGTCCATTGCCCTGGAGAGTTCCCCATGCGGCCAACACGGAAAGAAGGGCTACCGCCGTCGCCGTTCCTCGGGGACGCAGCCGAAGAGCAAGCCAAACTAGAATCGGAAAGGTCAGGAAAGCGTCTGGGTAGCGGCGCTCCCCCAGCGGGCTCAACCCGGTGAAGACGAGCGCTCCATCCCATAGTAAGAGGGCCGTCAGGAGTGTCGCTTCTACGGCGTGGCGCAGGCCCGGCCAGGATGGCGCGAGGCTCCACAGCACCAGCACGGGCCCCACCACCAGTGCCCCTCCGAGATCCCCCAGCCACCAGGTGAGCCACACCTGGCCGAGGGTTCCCGGTTCGGCCAGGCCGCCCCACCAGAGCGTGGCGACGCCCACCGTGGCGCTCAGAGTCGGCGCGACGCCCCCTGCGAATAGGGCGAACTTCAATACCTCCTGGGCACGTTCGAAACAGTGCACCCCGTTCGCCCAGCGGCGCACTAGGTAGGCCGCGGTGAACGCCTCCAGCGTGTTGCCGACCGCTACGCCGAGCGAAGTAGGGATCGTACCCGTGGTGGTGAAATTGACTAAGAAGGCGCCCACCAGCACCGCGGGCCACACGCGATAGCCGAGCACGAGGACCGCGGCCTCGGCGATGCCCGTCGGGGGCCACACTGGCGATGCGCTGGGATTGAGGAAAGCGAGGCTCAGCCCGGCCTTACCGGCCAGGAAATAGCCTGCCGCAAGGGCGGCGAGGACGAGTACGGAGCGCACGCTCATATCAGGCGGGTAGTGTATCTCGCCGCGCGGCCTCGGCCCAATTGGAGCGTAGCGATGGGCGGAGCGGCCTCGGGGCTCATCATCCGGAGGACGGGCCGTCTAAAGCGAGATGGGTGGCGAGTACAGAAGCCTATACTGAGGCTTGCTCGGTCCGCTCGGGGGTGAGGCCATGACGCGTCGACCGGCCTTGGCATTGGCTCTATTTGCGTTGGCGGTCACCGCCTGCGCTTCCGGTGGTGCAGCGTCGACCAGCCAGCCCGCGCCGAGCACGGCTCCAGCGCCGCCGCAGAAGACGCTCGTCTTCATCTCTCGGGGAGAACCACCCACCCTCGCAGTCAAATCATTCCAGGGCTTCTCCGGCTCGTTGAATCCGCAGCTGCGACTCTTCAACGCCATGCTGGATTATCTCGACGAATCCGAGACGACTCACCCCTATCTCGCCGAGTCACTCCCGCAGCTCAATACAGACACCTGGCG
>DASXTD010000771.1:0-7521 GCA_036505655.1 Chloroflexota bacterium | reverse complement strand
CCAGAGGACGGCGCCTTCCAGGGAAGAATCGAGGTCCAGGTGCGACTCGATGGGAATGAGGCGGATCTTTTCGGTGAGGGGAGATCCCGCTGCGATCTCGAGATCGCCGGCCCAGCTCTCATAGTTCACCCGTACCAGTTGCACGGCATAGCGCCCGGGAGACAGGCTGGGCAGGAACAGTGGTGTGATGCCTTTATCCACGCCGTTCAGGCGCACCAGGGCTCCGCTGGGGTCCGAGTCGAAGTGGACGGGCCCGCTAGCCAGGGCGGCGGGTGGCTCGGCGACCTGGGTGAGGCGGCTGAAGGGCGACGGTTCAAGGCCGACTACCGCGATCGTGGTGGCTGCGGCCAATGCGGCTGCTGCCGTCGCCGCCCCAGCCGCTCGGCGCCAGGACACTCGTGCTCGGGACGCAGCAGTGCCGGGCTCGGAAGCGGGGGGAGGCGCCGGCTGAGTGGCGCTCGAAGGAATGGGCTCGCCCGCGGGATCCGTCAATGTTTCGCGCCATAGTATCAGGCGCTGTGTCACCCAGGCTAGTCCTGTAATGATGTTGTGACTGCTGGGGAAGGGCACTCATTCTCCCAGACGCACTCTCGTTAAAATGGGCCACGAGAGACCTCTGGAAGAAGCGAAGATTCCGTTGAGCCAAGAGCAAATGAGCCAGGAACAAGCCGCAAACGACGTGCCAGACGGCTCCGACATCTGCGCGGTCCTGGCTGGAGGAGCCCTTACTGCCTGCGAACCCAACCCGTGGGGCTCCAATTACTCGTTCTTTGTGACATTAGAGGCCGGCGAACAGCAGTTCAGAGGCGTGTATAAGCCGCGCCAGGGTGAGCGGCCATTGTGGGATTTTCCCTCTGGCACGCTGTACCTCCGGGAGTACGCGGCCTATCGCGCCGGCGAGGCTCTAGGCTGGTCGTTTGTGCCGCCTACCGTGGTGCGAGAGGGTCCGTACGGGGTGGGGTCCGTGCAGCTAATGGTGGAGGCGCGCCCCTTCTCGTCGATCCAGGATCTGCAAGCGCTCGAGGAGCTAGACTTGGCGCGAATCGCCGCCTTCGACATCGTGACCAACAATGCCGATCGGAAGGGCGGCCATATTCTCCAAGACCCGGCCGGAAAGCTGTGGAGCATCGATCATGGGCTGTGCTTCAACGTAGTGCCCAAGATCCGCACCGTACTGCTGCATTACTGCGGGCAGGCTGTGCCGACACCGGTACTCGATGAGCTGCGGGCGTTTCGGACCGACTCCAGTCGCGTCGCTGCTCTGGAACGCGAGCTAGCCAGCTCGGTGGCCGACGATGAGATCACAGCCATGTGGCAGCGGCTTGACTGGGTGCTTGGGCAGGGCACCTATCCGGTCCTTGACCCGTACCACAGCGTCCCCTGGCCGCCGTTTTAGGTCCCGGCGGACACCATAGAGCAAAACTGTCCGTGTAAAGGACTCATGTTCTGCCTCCAGATGCTACCCGGCTAGCCAGGACTCAGCAGCTTTAGTACTTGTGACCCCTGAAGGTTGAACATGCTGAGCACTGCGAAGCCAGCTTGCTGCAGGAGTTGAGCCCTGGACAGCTTGACGGCCTCGGCCGCTATGTCGGCATCCCGTATGACCGAGAGGGCACCTTGGGTGGCGTCGCTCGTGGTATTCAGGACGCTCACCTGAGCTGAGAGGGCGTTCTCACCACCAGCCAATGAAGAGACCTGGACTCCAACGAGGTCGAATGCGGAAGTGGCCGCCGTCTGCAGGTTCGCCGCGGCCGCTGCGATGGAGGCTGGGGTCGGGTTCATGACTCCGACAAACGCGGCCTCCATGTTGGCGAGGTCGCTTTGGCCGGCTCCGTTGCTGAGGATTCCATTGGGCCCGTTGCTCGTCGCGTCGGGGAGGTTGAGGGTGGTTGTCTGCCCGGCATTGGGTCCTGTCTGAATGGTCACAGAACCGCCTTGCAGCAGTAGCTGACCATTAAACGTGGTGTCGCTCAGGATGCTATTGATCCCGTTGAAATCGCTCGTGACCTGCTGCTGAATCGCCTGCAACTGCTCAGTGCTGAGCGAGCCGTTCTGAGCCGCGATTGATTGAGTCTTGATGTCGCTCACCAGGTCCTGAATCCCGCTCAAGCCCGCTTCGCCGCTTTGCAGCATGGAAATGCCGATTTGGTTGTTCCTGGCGGCTGAGTCCAAGCCTCCAATCTGGCTGAGGAAGCTCTGGACCATGAAGATGCCGGCCGGGTCGTCCGAGGCGTGGTTGATTCGAAATCCACTGGAAAGTCGCTCACTGGACTGAGCGATGTGAGCGCTCTGGATCTGAATGTTCCGGAGTATGGAGAAGACCGCTCCGGAGCTGATGGGGTCGATCATCCTGCCCCTCCCTTGCCGGAGCCCATCTGGCTCCTGCCTGAGTTCTCACCGGAGGGCTGACCCCTGCTTGGCACAGAGGCCGAACCCGCTCCCTGCCGGCGGAACCCCTATCGAGGGACAAACTATAAGTTATCGGTAGTTTTCCAGAAAAGTTAAGGGGTAGTGAGATATTCACCCTTTGGGGTGCTATCGCCGCCAGCTTCGCTATAAACCTGGCTGGGGGAACAACCGAAGGGAAGACCAATAGGGGAGAGCGTGAACAATCCAGCCGAGATGTACCGGCGCGGCGCTACTGAGTCAGCGCCTCCGAGCACCCTGGTCTTGATGCTCTACCGCGGCGCGATTCAGCTCAGTCGCCTGGCCGCTGCGGCCATCGAGCGGAAAGATATTGCCGCCGCCCACGAGCACTTGGTTCGCGCACAGTCCATCATCCTTACCTTGCGGTCAGGGCTACGGCGGGAGATGGGGCCGGTCACCCAAAGCCTTGACTCGGTCTACGAATATCTTTTGCGTCGCCTCGTAGAGGCGAACGTCGCCAAAGATGGCGCAGCCGCCCTCGAGGTGGCGAGCTTACTGCAGGGCCTCCTCGACAGCTGGCGGGAAGTGCTCGACAATTCCACCGCCTCCAAGAGGCTGGTGATGCGACCCGGTGGAAGTCTTGACTCGCAGCAATAACCGCATTTAGCATCTAAAAGGTCAACAAATAGACGGACGCCTGAGCGAAGCCGTCAAGATAGACCTGAATGTGATGCCAGAAACGTTTGACGCCAGCGCCCGCAAGTTTCACCAGCTGGTCTCGGTTGCCCTCTTGGCTGCCGGCTACGTGGTGGGGCCCATGGGAGCTTGGCTGGTGGCCCTGGTTGGTGTCGTGTTCCTGTTGGGCCGGTTCTGGTGGCCAGCGGACATCTTTCGCCAGCTCGCCTGGCGCGCCCTGGAGCCGGCCAGAATATTGCCGAGACGGGACGTGGTCGAAGATCACGCCACCCGACGGATTGCTCGGGTGCTGGGCGGCGCGGGCTTCCTCCTGGCGGCCGTCCTGGTCGCGATCGGTCAGTCGGTGGCGGGGTGGATCATCGTCGGCGGGCTGGCCGTGATGATCTTTCTGGATGGAGCTTTTGATTATTGACTCTTGTGCGAGGCGGCCTACCGGGTCGGTAGGCTCAGGCCGGTGCGTGGATGATTGAGCGAGCGTTCATAGTGGGCGCCGTTCTGGCGGCGACGCTAGTCGTGGCCCTCGGCGCGCGAGCAGGCGCGCGCTGGCGAGTCGCCCAGGTATTAGGACAGCCGGTTCCGGCGGTGTTGCGCCGTCGGCTGAGCCGCACTCGTCCCAACCTGGTCTATTTCTTCGGTCCCCACTGCGGCACGTGTGCGCAGCAGAAGACTGTGCTCGACGAGCTGGACTCGGAAGGCGCCGCGCATATCATCGCGCTGGACGCGACTCAGGAGCGAGCTCTGGCGGATCGGTTGGGGGCACTGACCATTCCGGCCACGGCGTTTCTGGACCGATCCGGCCGCCTGGCGAAGGTGAATCTGGGCTATCAGCCCAGGAGCGTGCTTATCGCGCAAATGGAGAGTATGCTAGCCGGCTGAAGATCATAGTGTGTCCAGCGAAGCATCGGCTGCGCAAAACGCGGTCACTGTGCCTCCAGACGTTGCCTGCCGCACCCATATGCGCACCCATATGATTGAAAGGAGCTGAGCGATGGCCAACTACGCGAAACCGGACGTTCTCGTGGACACCGATTGGGCCGCCGGCCATTCCGGCGATGCCAAGGTCAAGCTTGTCGAGGTGGACGTTGATACTGCCGCCTACCGACAGGGCCACGTCAAGGGCGCCATTGGATGGAACTGGACGAGCCAGCTGGAGGACCAGCTCCGTCGAGACATCCCCGACCAGGCCGCCTGGGAGAAGCTCCTGTCCGAGTCGGGCATCTCGAACGACGACACGATCGTGTTCTACGGCGATAACAACAACTGGTTCGCCTGCTTCGCCTACTGGGTAGCCAAGATGTATGGGCACGGAAACGCCCGCATCATGAATGGCGGCCGCAAGAAGTGGGAGCTGGAGAAGCGCGAGCTGGTGACGGACGAGCCCAAGCCCACCCCCGCGCAGTACAAGGCCAAGGCCCCGGACCTGTCGCTGCGAGCCCTCCAGAGCGAGGTCCAGCAGTCGTTGGGCAAGGCGGCGCTGGTGGATGTACGGTCGCCGCAGGAGTTTACGGGCGAAGTGCTGGCGCCTCCGGGCTTGTCGGAGACGGCGCAGCGGGGCGGGCACATCCCCGGTGCAAAGAACATCCCCTGGCTGCAGGCGGTGAACGACACCGATGGGACCTTCAAGTCCGCCGACGAGCTAAAGGCCCGTTACGAGAAGGACGGCATCACGGCGGACAAGGACATTGTCGCCTACTGCCGCATTGGCGAGCGCAGCTCCCATACGTGGTTCGCGCTCCATGAGCTGCTGGGCTACCCGAAGGTCAAGAACTATGATGGCTCCTGGACCGAGTGGGGATCGATGATCGGGGTTCCCATCGAGAAGCCGTAACCAAGGGCTGATTGGCCCTGCGGGGAGCCAAAGACCATACTACCTACACTCGACATTGGAGGGAAGCGATGCCAGTAGTGCTCGACCACCACATCATTCCGGCCCGGGACCAGGAGGAGTCGGCTAGCTTCCTGGCGCGCATCCTCGGCGTCCCTTACAAATCTGGGAACTTCGCATCGGTGCGGGTCGGCGAGACCCTCCTGGACTTCTCTACCCGCCCGGAGGTCCCGCGCCTTCACTACGCATTCAAAGTCAGCGAGCCGGAGTTCGACCAGGTCGTAGTCCGCCTAACCACAGAGGGCGTGCCCTACGGGTCGGAGCACGATGGCACCTACAACGGGCAGACCAACGTGCGCTCCGGTGGCCGGGGCCTTTATTTTCCCGACCCGTGCGGCCATAGCTGGGAAGTGATCACCGCTACGTACCAGTAGCCGGTTTGGCTGGTCGTACGTCCTCTGGTTTAATCGTCGCCAGCCCGGTTGGCTTGCGCCTGGCCGGGTGGCTGGATATCGCCTTCGCGCTGGTCTCGCTGGCAGAGCTGCCGTTCGTTGTACAGTCCATACCCACGCCTCCCATCTGGACGATCACGCTGGACACCCTGCGGCCCCTTGCCTATGCCTACACCTTCTGGGTGTTCAAAGACCTTCTGAGACGGCGCTTCGGGGCCACCCGCGCGACAGGCGCCCTGTGGGTGCTCGTTGTGGTCGGCATACTCCAGGTGCTCATTCAGGGCACTCCGCTCTGGAGCAGCATCTTTGGGATTACCATCGCCTTCCCTGTTTTGTCGATTGTGATTAGCGCTCTGTATGGGTTGGGGCTCATTGGCCTGGGGGTCACGCTGCTCCCGCGAGATCTGTATGGCCTCACCAAGCCACTCGGCATTCTGCTTATCGTCGCAGGGCTTTACCCGTTGCTTTCGGTTGTGGCGGCGGGCCCGCTCCTTGCTGCCTTGACGCCCACCACGCTCGGACCAGTGGGCGCTATTTATGTGGTCGTCGGGCTAGGCTCAACGCTGGTGGCGGCACCCATGGTGGTGCTCGGCGCGCTCCTGTTGCGCGCGGCTCGATCCTGATCACCGCCGGATTGAGGTGAATCTCACGGCCCATCCGGGGCCTGCAAACGCGGCAGCCTTGAATGGAATCATTGGGGCGTGTCTGACGCCGTTCGATGATGCAGGCCGAGTGGACTTCCGGGCCCTCGAGCGCGAGATTGATTTCATCGTGGCGGATGCCGACGCCATCTCGATCGGAGCGGTCGAGGCAGCCGAATACACGATGCTGCCGCTCGATGAACGGAAAGAGCTCATGCGGGTGGGCACCGAGATGGTGGGCGGGCGCCTACCGGTCATTCTTGGAGCATCGAGTCCGTCGATCCGGAGTGCGCTCGAGTTGGCCGAGTTCGACGCCCAGGTAGGCGCGAATTTCGTACAGGTGCTGATGCCGCTGCGCCCGTGGGGTGGGCAGCCGACTACGGGCGAGCTGTTGGATTACTTCTCGGAAATATCCATCGGGAGCCCGCTCCCCATCGTGGCTTATCACAACCCGGGACCGGGGGCAGACCCAACGATTGAAGCGACTATCAAGTTGAGCGCGATTCACCGGGTGCAAGCATTCAAAGAGAGCTCGCGCGACATTACCAAGATCACGCGCCTGATCGAAGAGATCGAGTTGACCGGAAACGCTCACTATTTCACCACCATGCAGCCGTTGTTGCCGACGCTGCTGATGGGCGGCTCCGGCGCGACCATGCCTCCGCCCGGCACTCGGATCGGCGCTCGCGTGGTAGCGGCTTTCCGGGCTGGCGATTTGGATCTGGCCAAGCGCTGGCAGCGACTCTATTCGATCTTTCCGGGCAAATGGGCCAGCTATGGCTTGCCCCCGGTGATGAAGGTGGCCATGCAGTTTCTGGGGATCGACCTCGGCGAGCCAGCCTTTCCCTACGGACCCGTCTCCCCGTGGGACCGAACCGAGATCGGCAACTTCTTGCGCCAAAGCGGGTTGATGGAGTAGAGCCGCTATTTCGGCTGGAGCAGGTTAATCCGATAGAGCTCGACGGTGCCGGAGCGTCCCCGGACCGCGGCACTACCGTCGACCAGGTCCGCGCGCACCTGGCTGGCAGCGCCGTGATAGACATCGGCCGAGAGTAGGATTTCGCCAGGTTTAGCCTGGGCGACCAGGCGGGCGGCCACGTTGATCGGATCCCCGAGGACACCCAGCTCAGCCCGCGCTGGGGGACCGATCACCCCCACGATCATCGTGCCCGCCGCGGCCCCCACTCCTACGTCGAGCCGAAAGCCCCACTCCTGGGCCCGCTGGCGATTGACAACTTCGTTGGCTCCGACGACGGCGAACGCGGCTGCCAGGGTGCGCTCGGCAAAGTCGGGGAGATCGTTGCGAGCGCCGAACGTGGCCAGCAGCCCGTCACCTACGAACTTCTCCACGATGCCGCCGCAACGTGTCACAGCTTTCACTACAGCGGTCAAATGGGCGTTGATGACCTCCAGGAGGCCAGCTGGGTCGTCTTTGAATCGCTCCGCTAGACCAGTGAAGCCGCGGATGTCTGTGAACAAGGCGGCGGCGGTTCGGACAACGGGCGGAGGGGGGTTCGGCGCGCTGGGATCGAGGCCCTGG